>CAZOUO010000027.1:16415-23014 GCA_964582975.1 uncultured Thermotogae bacterium
TCGCCTCAATCGGCACCACGTCCCCGTAGTCATAGGTGTGGGTCCCCACTGGGGGGGTGGTCGTCCCTCCCCCCGACGGCGAGACCTGCACGGTCAGCGTATAAGTAATAACGGAGTAGTAGACTCTCACAGGGCACCAATCCAGTTCGATGCGATCTCCTTGTTCGTATGCGCTGATCCGTATCCTAAAACTGGTGTCGTTGAGCTCTGAGAGTGTCCATTGATGACCCCAGGTATCGCTGGGACCGCCAAAAACATACGTGGTCTCATTCTCCTTGTTCACTGGGATAGTACCTGTGCAGTAATAAGTACTGGTCCAGCTGGCCCCACCGTCCCAAGAGAGCCCGGCACAAAGATACCTAAAATCCCCAGGCCCCATATTCTTAGACCAGGCATCGAGCCTTACTTCTATGCCTTCAATTGCTACCCCTTCAGACAGGTTAAATCCATACCCCCAATACTGCTGGACCTGTCCATGTTTGGCGTTAGCCGCCCCATAGTCCTCCGGCGGGACCGTATCATAGAACGCCTGCTCTTCCTCATTATCGAAGGTACCCGCGGTCTGAGAAGGATTCTGCCAGCTGGTGTCAAAGCCAACGACTGATAGACCGAACAGGCTCAGGAAAAGGACCAACCCAAGAGCTATCCATAGTACGGTAAAACTAGGACTCTCAAGCTTTCCCCGTCTGCCCCAATTTCTAGTTGTCATCCTGTCCTCCGCGTCTAATTGTCTGCTGGGAGGCTCTGTAAGCTAATCACATCTGCCCTTTGGCCCGGTGACACAGCGCACCGGGACTAGCACTCTCCTTTTATTCTTCCAGCAGTTCTTCCGTCTTCAAAAGGTTGGCCCGTCTGTTTGCTTCCAGCAGGGTCCTCTACCTAAACCCACACAGGTGGATCGGATCAAACGTGACGGAAATGCCAAGTTCTTCGTTGAACACGGTGATATCGTAAAGCTTTATTCCAAGATCCTTTTCAACTTTCGCTGCCAGAATGTTGAGGACTTTCTCGATCTTCTTTTCTACCTTCTCTAGTGCCTTCGCAGTCTCCTTTTCGAGATGCTCCAGTACCTTGAAGACGTGCTTCTCCGCTTCTTTGGCGTACCCAACCATCTTCTCGTGACTCTCCGCCTTCTTGATCTTCTCGGTATACTTCTCTATCGCCTTTTCGATCTTCTCTGCGGCCTTGTCGATCTCCTTTTCGATTTTCTCTATCGCCTTTTCGATCTGCTTGTCCACCCTCGGATGCAAGCCAAGCCACTCCTCAAGCTCTACGCCAACAGATACCAATGACACGGCCAACGCAATCATGAGGGCGAGGCAAATCACAAGACCACTACATCTTTTCATAATCCCTCCTTTCAAGGCCTACAGAATTCCCTTCCTCCATTACTGCTATCCGCATGCATCCATGCAGTCCATAATCACTCGGGCTCTACGCGCTACCTGAACCCACATAGATGGATCGGATCAAACGTGACACAACGGCCAACTTTTTCGTTGCAGACGGTAATCTCAAACGCTTTCACCTTGCCGCGGCCCACTATGCCTTCCAACTTCTCAAGCGTACGGCGGACGATGCGATCCACCCTCTCGGCAATCTTGACCATCTCCTCGTAGCTGTCAGCTTTCTGAATGGCCTTGATAGCTTTTTTCACAACGCTGTCAAGGTACTCCTCGATAAACTCCAGGGCTGCAAGCTTGGCTTCAAGTCGGACCACAACGCGGTATTCGTACCTATCGCCATCGAAACGGAAGCTGGGGTCGCCGTCATCATCGCGATCAGCCTTTTGATGCGAGTGCCTGTTATGCTGGGTATAGCGGCCGCGATGGCCATCGTCGTCGTTATTTCTGCCAGCGAAAGCCGGCATCGCCACCAGAGCAGACACCGTTAGGATGGCAATAAACCACCAAAGATACTTTTTTCTCACACTAGCCCCTCTCAGTCTCATGTGCTTGCATTTTCCCGCCACTGCTATCTGCAACTGCAAATGTGGATGGGGTCAATGACGTTTGTGTTACCAGACCTGCCGCACGTGACCACCTTGTCGTACCTCTGGACATCGCGTGGATTGCAGCTAAGTCCCGGCGGATCGATGATCTTCGTCTTTCCTAGCGCGGGTGTGACAACAGCAACGAGCAACACACCCATTAACACGCAGAGCAAAATCCACTTCTTCCGCATGGCTCCCTCCTTTCTTTTTTGTGCCTGGCGTAAGGGTTGTAACGGATCGCATTAATACCTGCGGATAGAGGTTCTGTGGTTGCCAGCATGGAAATAAAACGTCTGTATTGCCTATTTGAGCCAACGGCAAAAGGAGGCCTGTCCATTAGATGGCCTGTTGTACTGCCGGGGGATATCTTTGTGCGAACTTCTTGACTATGAAGCGGGAAGTTGAACGGCTTAAACAGAATTGAAGGAAGAAAATTCAGGATCGCCTCTGGAAAGGCGCCTGCTGATCGGAGGATATCCTTTTTCGCCTTCTTGCCGCTGCCTTTGTCTTTCGCTGCCATCCGGTTCCCCACCAAAGACTGGCAACCTGGCTGCCTGCAAGAGGCCCGCGGCTTTGCGCCCTACCCTCACGGGTAGTTTGCCTTTTTCAGTCCAGAAAAGATGCAAGCCTTGACACTGCGTCGAATCCCGAGTGCCGTTATTTCATTCCTTTCTCCCTACCATTTCCCAACCATCATTGTGCAGGTCAAACAACCCGTTACCATTATATACCACTAGTAAACCGTTGTCTGTAATGCGTATTACATATAAGAGCTGGCTTAGCGGATAGCTCGAGGGTTAATTATGCGAGAATGGAGCGAGATACCGAAAAAGGGAAGTGCTGCAGTGCCAGCATTCCCTTCGACAGGACGGCCAATGAAAGATCTTGATTCTGACCTACGTTGCTGGAGCGCCTTCCTCTACCAATCGAACGAGGACCATCGCATCTTCGAAATCCGCATCTCCGTCGCCGTCGAAATCGAACAGTTGCCAATTCTCCTGGACTTCCTGGCTAGTGATGTTGAAACTGAAGATGCGCCCGTCCTCGAAGGTGAGTTTCCCATCGCCGTTGATGTCCTCAAATAGTCCATCGCCATCCAAGTCCATCGGCGGAGACAAAGACTTGCCGATGGTGAACACGACGATCTTCAGGCTCCCCGACGTCACGAGAGGCTCTACCTTTTTGCCCTGATCATCGACCATCGGATTGACAACCATCCAAACTGCGGTCTCCCCAGGCTCTACGATGGACAGGCTGACCGTGGCGAGCAAGAGATCCCCCGCCCCGGGAAGCACCTCATTCTTGAGATCAGCCGCCCTAAACCGGATGGAATCAGCAGCCTGATCGACTATCTCGAAGAATCTTCCGTCGATCGCTTGACTTTCGACCCAGTTGACCTGAGCGATGTTGCCATTCTCTAAGAAGACGGTAATGTCATACCACTGAAGACCTCCAGGGGCGTTGGCAAGGACAAGATCTAGGTCCACATCTTTCTCAATCGTCGCTGTCTTCTCTTCCAGACGGAGGATCGGCCAAGATACCGTGGATAACTCGACGAAGGAGGCAAGCGTTAGGGCATCATCAATGTCGGCACCGCCGTCTCGATCAACGTCGTATAATCGTTGATTACCTTGAATCATTTCCCCATCGACGTAATAGGCAAAAAGAGCGATGTCCTTGGCAGTAAATCGACCGTCCCCATCGAAGTCCTCATAAACGCCATCGCCATCTAGATCCTGGGGCTGTCCCTGGTAGCCTTCTACTTCCGTGGGAGGAGAGAGGACCCCCTGCGGGGGCGGTGTGGGCACTGTGGGTGTTGCTGCAGTCAAAACCGGTAAGACCGAGAGCCTTCCCGGCGCGATCGATGGCTCGAGCCAATTGCCCTCATCGCTGACCAAGAGCTCGATCTCCGCATTGAGCGCAGTCTCGCCCTCCTTCATCCCGACGAGAGTCACCGTGGCAAGGACTAGGTCCGTTGTCTTTGAATCGATCGCGTCCTCCAGGTCCACCGATCTGAATTCGACGAGCTGTTCCGTCTGGCTTATCACTTGGAAGAACGGTCCGCTTATCACGCCTCCGGTGATACCTTGCATCTGGGCAACGCTGGGGTCGTCGACAATGACGCGGATGTGGAATCGTTGCACCCCTTCTGGAGCATTGACAAGGACGAGATCAAGATCAACCGTTTCGCCAGGCTGCACTTGAGCTTCCTGTAGTGTGAGCAACGTCGAGCCGTTAGACTGTGCCCAAACATGCAGAGAGGGCAATGCCGAAGTCATAATACCTAAAACCAAAACTATCCAGGTAAGTCGCCAGTTTTTCGAGACTATCGCTCGCATCGCTCTTTCCCCCTCGAATTGTCACTGAACAAGCTGCCTCCCAGGATAGTGGTCTGTGCTTTGGGGGAAAGGACGCCAGAGGAAGAGAAAATTGCCTATTGTCTTGATTGGTAGTGACCGATGTCAGTTAAGAAAAACGGTTCCAGATACGGCACTCAGACAAAATCATGACTGGGCTTTGCTTCGGCTATTGTCCCTCAAGCAAGGCCTTGAGAGCGACCACATCGTTGAACGTTACCTCCCCATCACTATCAAAATCGAACGCCGCGTCGTTCTCCTGCACCGCATCACTATCGATCTGAAAGCCAAAGAGGGCGAGATCATCGACAGTAAGCTTGTCATCGCCGTTGATATCTTCGTAGAGTCCGTCCCCATCAAGGTCTTTAGGAAGATTGGCAGACTCCCCAATAGGAACCAGGGAGACCTCTTGCACTTCGAAGACGAGTTGGCTCGCCAGCAGGTATTCAGGATTACCGATGTCTAACACCGCCAAGGCCAGGTAACGTCCTGGGGAAAGGGAGTCGCCTTGATCGATAACCTCCACCTGACGGGAAGCGCCAGGGAGAACGTAGAACTTCTCCATGGGGAGGATTTTGACGACGTCGCCCGTTCGACCGGTGATGTCGACCCGTCCGCTCGGCCGCAGCTGGACGTTTCCCGTGTTCTCAAACAAGATCTCAAACGAGAGAGGATGATTGCCAATCTTTCCGACTTGTTTGATCTCTCCTGAGAGCACTTCGGTCCCGGGCACGGTCTCGTAGATCTTCACTCCGAACCGCTCGATAGCGAGAACAGTTGCTCCCTCCCTCTCTTCTGGCCGGGGAGACCCCTCGACGAAGATCACCCCCCAGTACGTCCCTTCGGCGTCCTGTGGAACCTGTATGCTGAAGGTAACCTCTCGGGCTTCGCCTGCATCGAGCTGGAAGCTCTGGGGACTGACTTCCAACCAATCACTGTTTGAGCGTGCCGCTGCATCGAAGGCTCCTCCTGCTGAATCGAGGGCCTCGATGTCAACATGTGAGGAGAACACCTCATCGATGCGCAAACCGGCCACGTCTTCGGAAATCCGGATGCCAAGACGCACGGTTACGGAATCCCCTTTGGGCGAAGCCGCGACGATCTCGCGAGCGATCCTTATCACTTCGTGCGTATTGGACGGTGAGGTCTGCCCGACTCGAGTAGGACCAAGTTGGGTCTCACCGACAATCTCTCCCCGTGCAGACGGGCTGCCAGAAATGTAGCTCCCTGAGACGGTCACATCAGGTGTGGAAAGCCTGACCCGATAGAGGATCTCCAACTCCTCTCCTTCATGAAATTCGCGGAGAAAGAGCCAACGCGCACCGTTTAGGGGCAGAAAATCGGTGTCGCCAGTGGCGGATCGCACCCAGTCGCCCAGGTAGACCTTAATCTCCTGCTTCCTCGATTCCTCGTTCATCACCTGGAATGAGTAACTGGCGGCACTCCCTGCAGAAAGATGGAGGTCAAATTCGATCTGCGAGATACTAATGGCTAAGATCGGAAAAACAGCGAATAAGACTGCACACACAACCGCACTTGTGAGGACAATCGCTCTTTGCATCATTTGCGTTTCGCTATCTGGCTCCTTCCTCATTCAAGGCAGCTGAAACCTCTCTTGGCAGACAAAGAGCTGCTTCGATGCCCCTACACTCCGTGACATCTTGACTGCCTCATGCTGTGGATAAAAGGTAGTCGCGCTGGAAGACTACGCCCTAGGAAAACACGGAAAGGCGAATCGTGGGTTTGTCTGCAGAAGTGGGGACAGGTGTCGAACCAAAAAAGCGCCGTATGAAACTTCCTGCTGGAATCCCCCAAAAAGGGTTTACTACATCAGGCCAATCGATCTTCGAAACGCTTTCTAGCGCGAGGATTTGCTGGGATTGATAAGCCGGTATCTGTAGGTGAAGTCATTCCAAAGCCACAAGTCAGAACATTAACCAAAGGAGAAGTGCCCCTTTTCATTGCGTGCTTTTTGTGAACCGAGAACAGCAAAGTGGGCCGGTAAGTAACCCCACCGGCCCCTCCGCTCTTCTTGTTTGCCTACTTGGCAGTGACGGTGTAGGTGACAGCCACGCTGTAGTTACCCGGCACCATCGAGCTGAGCTCGCAGGGCGGCCAAACCCACCGCGCTCTGATCTCCTCCCTATCGAAGCTGAAGGCTAAGCTGCTCGTCGGGTCGAAGACCAGGATGGAGACTACCGCCGTATCGAATGCCCCGGTCGGATCTGTGACCGAGAAGGTGATCAAAT
>CAZOUO010000028.1:0-22840 GCA_964582975.1 uncultured Thermotogae bacterium
GACTTACCCCGAGGATCAGCCGATCACCGCCGGCATGCTCCCACATTTGTTCCGTGATTTCACCGCTTTCCAAAACGAACGGCTTGACCAAGTCAACGATCCTCGCGGGATCAGCTGCCTTCAGGTGCCGCTGATTCAGCCAGTGGAGTTTTTCCTCATCGAAGATCGCCGCCGAGCTACCGACGCTCTCTAGGGAGAAGAGCTCGATCAGCTCCTCGCGAGTGAAGAACTCTTGATCCTTGTGGGACCACCCCAGGCGGGCAAAGAAGTTAATCATCGTCTCGGGAAGGAACCCTCGTTGCCGGTACTCCAATACCGACGTGGCACCGTGCCGCTTAGAGAGACGGGCCCGATCCAGACCAAGGATCAATGGAAGATGGGCAAACTTGGGTAGCAGTTCCCCGAGCGCCTCGTAGAGAAGAATCTGCTTGGGCGTGTTGTTAAGGTGTTCGTCTCCACGAATAACGTGCGTAATGCCCATATCTGCGTCATCAACGACAACCACGAAGTTGTAGACGAAGCTTCTGTCGGAGCGGCGGATGACAAAATCCTTCAGTTGCTCGTTTTGGAAGGAGACCTCCCCGAGCAACTCATCGTTAACTACTGTCTCCCCCGATGTTGGCACGCGAAACCACCAGGCTCCCTCGTGTTCGTAGGCAAGGCCTCGGTCGATGAGTTTTTGAGCCGCTCGTTGGTGGATGTGGCTGCGCTCAGTTTGGCGATAGAATTCGTCCCAGTCAAGGCCAAGCCAACGCATCGCTTCGAGAATCTGCTTAATGGACTCCTCTGTCGAGCGACTCTGATCGGTGTCCTCGATCCGTAAGATGAACGTACCCTTGTCGTGTCGGGCGAATAGCCAGTTAAACAGGGCAGTCCTCGCCCCGCCAACGTGCAGGTACCCGGTCGGACTTGGGGCAAATCTTACTCGGATCATGATCAACTTCCTTTAAATCCTGATGCTTCACAGGCGCACGAAGGATGGTGCCAAGAGCCTCCGTTTCGGAAAACTACGGCGCTAGGCCCGGATCAGCGAGCCAGGCGTCAATTGCTTGGTTCCATGCTGCCTGCCCTTGCAGGTCTGTTCCATGGCAGGTTTCCTCGTCGTAGCGTTCCTGGGTTTTCGCCAACTGGTTTAGAATCTCTTCGGAGGTCTTGTCAATCAATCCCTGTAACGTTTGTCTTGCTAATTCTGCGCTGTTACCTTCCGCTGCCAGTGCCGAGAGGGCCTTCTGAAGCTTCCTGCGATAGACCTCATTTAGATCAAAGTGACCCTGCTCATGTCTCAGAGCATTGTTGGTTCTCCTGCTGGGGATGACCCAGGAGAGCGTGGGGTCCATCGCATTGATCATTACAAGCGAGCCTCGATTGACGACCGCCTTCCATAGGTAGTGCTGACAGTCGTATTCCATGACCAGCTCAAGGTGCCAGCGGATCGTCGTGTGAATCTCTGCGGCCTGCGGCATGTTTTCAGCATTAACTGGTAGTACGCCCTGAAAGTCGTCCCACTCGATGGGCCGATTCGAACTCCACGGGAGCTCGCCTGTCGCAACCAAAGGAAAGCCGATTACACTGATTGAGGCGAACACCCCGAGAAGGATGAGCACCCCATAGGCCAGCCTCCACCTAGTGAAACGTCCTATCAACTTGTGCAAAATACTTCCCCCCACCCAGCTGGAACACCCATGGCATAATTGTACAGGAGATGATACCAATCGACGGCCAGAATGGCGAGGCAGCGCTCAAACTTGGACTTGGCTTATTGCAGGCCCCCGCTAACAGGGCATGCTGCGGCCGATTAGTCAGGATTGCTCCTTGGAGCGACAAACAGTTGAGTAACGGAGGACTTGAAATCCAGTCAGCCCTTGACGCAGGTTAAATCAGCGTGGCAACGGAGAAGAAGTCCGTAATGGGGAAAGAAAACAAGACAAGAGAGCAGCTGGTTCATGAGTTGGAAGAATTACGCCGACGCGTTGCTGGATTGGAAAGGTCAGAAACCAAGGGCAAGCAGGCGGAAGAGTTAAGGATGGGAGAAGAGTTGGTCCGATCCGTGATGGAAAACTTTTTTGGGGCATTACAGTGATAGGCACCGATTACAGGATACGCATGGCTAACACAGCGGTTGGCAGATACTTCAACAAGGCGACCTCAACGTTGATAGGCCGCAAGTGCTTTGAGGAATTTGAGAAACGCGAGTCAATATGCCCTCACTGGCCTGGAAATCGGGCCCTAGTCACCGGAAAGCCCGAAGTGCCTGAAACTAAAGGGGTTCGGGATGATGGAAGCCATTTTTCAGTCCGCATTCAGGCGTTTTCGACTATCGACTCAGACAGTGCAGTAACGGGGTTCATTGAGATTGTGGAAGAGATTGCGGAGCGAAAGCGCGCGGAGGAGGCACTACGAAAAAGCGAGGAGAAGTATCGTTCGCTGGTGGAGTCTACCGAAGATAGCGTTTATTTGGTGGACAAAGATGGCACGTACCTGTTCATGAATAATAAGTACTTATCAAGGGTTGGCTCCCCGGTGGAGGAAGTCGTAGGCAGCCCGTACGGCAAGTTCCATTCTGAAGAAAAAACAAAAGAGTTTGTGGAGAAACTAAATGGCTCACATGGCGACCCACGATCCCGTAACCGGCCTGCCAAACCGACAAGCGTTCAATGATCGCCTCGGTCTAGAGCTATCCCATGCTCATCGTGACCAGAAAAAGCTGGCTGTGATGATGCTCGATCTGGATCACTTCAAGGGCATCAACGATACGCTGGGGCACAGCGTCGGGGACCAGTTGCTCAAAGCCGTTGGCAATTGCCTGACAAGGCTTCAGCGCAGAAGCGATACAATTGCACGCCTGGGCGGCGACGAGTTCATGCTGATCGTGCCACAGATCGCTCAAACGAATGTCGCCGAGAAGATCGCCCAGAAGCTCTTGGAGGCTGTTCAAGAGCCGCTCGTGATCGAGGCTACGAACTGCATGTCACCACAAGCATAGGAATTGTCGTCTACCCCGAAGACGCCGAAGATGTTGAAACTCTTGTGAAGAATGCTGGCATCGCCATGTACCGCGCTAAGAGCAAGGGGAGAGATAACTACCAACGCTACACTCCAGCCACAAACGCAGAAGCCTTGGGCTGGCAGGAAACAGTCACCTGAATTGCTGTCCGTTTAGGAGGCCAAACCAGCAATCGACGCTTGTTTGCGGCTATTTATTGAGAAGGCGTTCAAATTTGAGGACTAGCCTGAATTAAGGCCCCCCCTGCTGTCCCAATCGCATTCGTGTTCTGTCATTCCCCTCACAAGTAGGAGAAGAATTCCTTCATACAAAGCGACTCCCTTCACATTTGCAGGCGATCACTTTTGACCGCCAGTGGAGACGTGCTTTTCACCCCTTGGCTTTCCTGTCATAAGGTAGTCAAGCACTGCGAACAGGTCTGTTCGTACATACTGCCATACAGGACAGAATAACCATCGGTAACAGCTGAGCAGGTTACAATCCGCGGTTACGACCGGGAGTAATGCTCATCACAAATGTCCTCTAGAAACCTTGGTCAAAAGGAATAATCAGGTAGGGTCTTGATTGCAAGTTGGATAAAGGGGTTCATGTGAACAGGCATAAAGGTGGAGCGAACAGCGGACTCCATTACGTCTGCGAATCACAAAGAAGGTACGTGTGAAACGGCGTCGTGCCCAAGAAGTGCCGGCTCTTTGGCAAAAACTGGGAGCAAGCTGCACAACGGAATGGTTGAGACGTGAGATCGCCTTGTTTATTGCCAAAGCTCGTCGATTGGGAGCTTGCGGTGAAAGATCGAAATAAGACAACACAGCAAGTTATCGACGGACTGGTGCAAGTGCATCAACGGGGTACCGAACTAGATGCGGCGGGGGCTGAAAGCAAGGAGATGGAGGAGGAAATCCGCCAGCGGACGGAAGATTTGGCCCTAATTGGGCTACTGAATCGCGCCGTTAACCGTGGAGATACCCTTCAAGAAATACTGGAGCTATTAGCCAAGGAGACCAAAAGGATATTCTCTTCTGGTGGAGCAACAACGTATTTGCTGAGCGAGGACAAATCGCACCTGATCCTGCGAAGAAAACAGCTTCTTTCTACAAGGCTCAAAAGCCAGCTTGAGAAGCTAATCGGCATGAGAATGCCGACGGAGATCAGGATCCCATTGAAAGAAGGAAGTCTTTTCTTCCAACTCCTGGAGTCGGGCAAGCCAACGCTCATAAACAATTCCCGGACTATCAAGAGATACATGGGTGAGTTTGCAGAAGACAAGGTGACGAAAAGGATTGTTCCAGAAATCTATAGGATTCTGGGCATTCGGTCGGTAATGTGTGCTCCCCTCATTGCTGGTGATCAGGCCATCGGTCTGCTTGATATTTCTCGCGACGAACCCTTTGCGGAATCAGACCTGCGCCGTCTTGAATCCATTTCAGAGCAGGTAAGCGCCATTGTCGCACGCAGGCGAGTAGAGGAAGCACTACAAGAGAGCAAGGAGAGGTATTGCTCTCTAGTGGAATCTACTGAGGATAGCGTTTATTTGGTAGATAAGATGGGCACGTATCTATTCATGAACAAAAACTGTCTGAGTAGGTCTGATCTGCCAATAGAAAAAGTCGTCGGTAGACCATACGGCGAGTTCCATTCTGAAGAGAAAACGAACGAGTTTTGCGAAAAATTGAAAGAAGTCTTCGAAACCGGCAGGTCGGTCCAGTACGAACATAGAAGCGAAAGGGATGGCCATTATTTCCTCAGGACGTTGAGTCCTGTTGAGGACCACGATGGTAACATCACGGCTGTAACGGTGATTTCAACAGATATCACCGAGCGCGTGCAGGCAGAAAAGCTGGCGAAGAGGAAAACGGCTTTGGCTACGCTAAGCTCCGCCGTTGCTCGGCGCATCAGCAGCAAGTTGGAACTAGATGAGCTGCTGTCTGAGATTGTGACCGCTATGCATGAAGCCTTCGAATATTATAGCGTAGCGTTCCTTATGGTTGACGAGGAGGCCGGATGCCTAAATCTGCATTCCCTCGCAGGCCATGCTCCGGATACCTCTCTCAAGGATTTTCGGATCGCACTCGGGAAAGGAATGACAGGTTGTGCAGCAGTAAGTGGCAAAACTCAGGCCGCCGGCGACGTTAGTCAGGACCCGCACTACGTACGTAAGGGAATGGAGGAAACAGCCTCGGAGCTGGCGCTTCCTATTAAGAGAGGGGAGAAGGTCATTGGCGTGCTTGATCTACAGAGCGACGACTACGATGCCTTCGATGAGACCGACGTCGGGGCAATGGAGGCTTTGGCTGACCAAATCGCCATAGCGATTGAGAACGCGCAGCTGTTTCAGGAGACCCAGAGACGCACCGAGGAAATAGCTGCACTGCGGGAGGTGACCCTGGCCACCCTTTCCACGCTTGAGCGAGATCAGGTTTTTGAAATCATGCTTGACCAGTTGGGCGCAGTCATTGCCTACGATAATGCAGCCGTAAAAGTCCTCGCCCCAGACGGAAGGGAAAAGATGTTCGCCGGACGAGGTCCTATCACCCGCGAGCAGATTATGTGGGACGGCTTCGACGCAACAGGCAACAAACTCGTACAAGAGATGAGAGAAACCCGTCGGCCAATAGTGGTCCACGATACGCACACCGATGAGCGTTTTGAGAAGGTAGGGAACTGGGAAGCATTCCACTCCTGGGCTGGGGCTCCACTCTTTGTGAGGGACGATTTGGTTGGCTGTCTGATGGTAGAAAAGACTTCTCCAGGCTTTTACGGTGAGATGGCAGTTCAGCTTCTAGAGAACTTTGCCCATGCGGCAGCCATTGCCCTTGAGAATACGAGGCTGTACAAGGAGATCCGGAAAGAACTGGCCGAACGCAAGCAAGCAGAGGAGGAACTTCGGGAATCGGAGGTGCGTTATCGGTCGCTATTCGAGCGAAACCTTGCTGGGGTTTATCTCACTACCCCTGAAGGACGGGTACTGGACTGTAATGAAGCCTTTGTCCAGATCCTCGGTTATGATTCGCGAGAGGAGGTAATGAGTTGTCAAGCCTTGGAGTTTTACCACGACTCGGCCGATCGCGAAAAGTCCATCACACAGTTGTTAAAGGAAAGAATCCTCACAGGTCAAGAGTGGTGCCTTCGTCGGAAAGATGGCAGCCCCATTTGGGTTCTGGAAAACTCGAATCTGATCGCAGGAAAAGATGGCACGTCTGCCCTTCTCCAAGGCACGTTAGTTGACATCACCGAGCGCAAGCAAGCAGAGGAAGAAATTCGCAGGCTCAATCAATATCTGGAAAGCGTCATTGACAACGCTAATGTGTGGCTGGATGTGGCCGATAAAGATGGCAACATCATCCTTTGGAACAAAGCAGCCGAGACCATCAGCGGCTACTCCCGTGAAGAAGTCGTTGGCCACGACAAAATATGGCAGTGGCTCTACCCAGATGAGCCGTATCGTAGGAAGGTGACTGAGAGGATGGCCTCCACACTGGCGGATGGTGCGGTGGATGATGTACTGGAAACAACCATTCGATGCAAAGACGGAGAAAACCGAATCATCGCGTGGAATCAGAAGAACATGATCAATGAAAAAGGGGACCTTATCAGTTCCGTCGTCCTTGGCCGTGATATCACCCAACAGAAGAGCGCGGAAGAGCGGGTTCAATACCAGGCCGACCTCCTTCAGCATGTCTCCGATGCGATTATCTCGATTGACCTGGAGTTCAACATTAAGAGCTGGAACAAAGCCGCAGAGAGGATATACGGGTGGAAGACTGAAGAAGTAATGGGTAAGCCGGTTCGTGAGGTCACCCAGTTGGAGTATCCTCACGACCGGATGGAGAACGTCGGCAATACACTCTTTGAAAAGGGATTCTGGGAAGGAGAAGTTTTTCAGAGGCGCAAAGATGGCACAGTGATAAATGTCTTTGCAGCGGTGTCTTTAGTCAGAGATAAGGATGGAAATCCTACCGGCGCGGTCGCAATCAACCGCGATATCACGGAGCGCAAGCGGGCAGAAGAAGCGCTGCACAAAGCAGAAGCCAAGTATCATGAGCTCGTCGAAAGATCCAAAGACGGCGTCGCAGTAGTCCAGGATGGTGTTGTGAAATTCGTCAATTCAGCAGCTACAGACCTCTTCGGTTACTCTCTTGAGGAAGTAATGGAAAAGAGCTTTTTAGAGTTTATTCCCTTTAATTCTCGCACGTTCATCCAGAAGAGGTACATCGACCGGATGGCCGGGAAACCAGTGCCGTCTATTTACGAGATCGAACTGTTGAAGAAAGACGGCTCAACTTTGCCGGTGGAATTAAATGCCGGACAAGTCGAGGTCGAGGGGAAGTCCGCTGATTTGGTTTTTATCAGAGACATCACCGAGCGGAAGCAGGCGGCGGAGAAACTGCAGAAAGCCCTGGAGAGCACCATTCAGGCTGTCGGGTTGACCACTGAGATAAGAGATCCGTACACCGCCGGCCATCAGAAACGGGTGACTCGACTGGCCTGTGCTATCGCGAAGGAGATGGGGCTTTCTAAGGAGAAGATCGAGGACATTCGCATCGCTGGGCTCATGCACGACATTGGCAAGATGACTATCCCATCAGAGATCTTAAGCAAGCCGAGCAGGCTAGCCGATATGGAGTACAGACTGGTCCAGGGTCATCCTCAAGTTGCGTACGACATTCTGAAGAAGGCCGAGCTCCCATGTCCAATTGCCGACATCGTCCTCCAACACCACGAGCGCATGGACGGCTCAGGCTATCCGCATGGGATCAAGGGCGAGGAAATCATGTTGGAAGCGCGCATCCTGGCTGTAGCCGACGTAGTAGAGGCGATGGCATCGCACCGTCCATACAGACCTGCCCTGGGCATGAATGCGGCACTGGAAGAGATCGCTCTACACAAGGGAAATCTTTATGATTCAGACGTTGTAGATGCCTGTATCCGGTTGTTCGCAGAGAAGCATTTTCAGTTTGAGGATTAGGCTCGCTTTACCAGCCGCCGCCACCACCACCACCGAACCCGCCACCGGAGAATCCTCCTCCGAAGCTGGCACCGCCACCCCAAGCCGAACGGCCGCCTGAGCTCGTCCGTGGCGCGGAGACGAACGTGCGCTCCATCCCCGAGGCAAGGTGCATCATCGACAGGCCGAATAGATACCCGCTGAACACCGGGCTGGGGCCGATGTACCACTCTGGTGGGTGCTCGAACAGCCCCTCGAACTGCTTGGTCCAGATTGAGGTTAGATTGAGCGCGACCGCGTACGGAAGAAGCTTCTCGAACAGCTGCGGACTCTTCTCCGGTGCGTCATGAAATTCCATCTTTTCCACTTCGGCCCGGCCGATGTACTCGGCAAGGCCAAGCAGATCGCGCAGGACGCGAACCCCTTTTGTCGTCTTGCGGGGCATGATGGGTGAGAAAGCAAGTACTACAAGCCCGCAGGTGGCAATGGCAGCTCCCAGGTACAAGGACCTCGCTGCTATGCCGACGGCGATTCCGCCGATCAGGATGATTATCCCCGTGCTGGCGTAGGAGCGGCGGATCCGCTCCGGGTTGTGTGGGTAGTACCCTTGCTTGATCAGGCCAGTGTAGAGGTTCGACTTGAGCGAAGGCAAGACCTTGTAGAACTCGTTCTCCAGCGAGGAAAGTGGCCTTTTATCCGGGTGATCGGCGTCGAAGATCGCGCCAAAGAGCGTCCGCTCGACCTTGGAGAGCTTCTCATCTGATTCTTTAACCTTAATGAATTCGAAATCGAGTGGCGCGGTACGGCCGAACAGCCCCTTCACCTTATCGACGAGGCCGAGTTCCTCCTCGCGCACCTCTTTAATCTTCAGATATCCTTCCACGGCTAGGCCGATCACCATCGCTGAGATATCGCGCAGATCGGCGCGATCGTCGAACAGCACGCCGGCCTGCCCGGCGTGCATTCCAGGGGGTGGCTCAAAGCGTGGAGCGATCGTTCCCTTTGCCGGGTCTTGCCCTTTCCTCCACCACAGCAAGAACATCCCGATCAGCGCGAGGATGGGGAGGAGTGCATACTTGTTGGCCGACAGAAACCAGACAATCTTTTGCCCAGCAGTCGGGGCAGGGATCCCTGAGGCCTCCCGAGGGATGGCCACATCGATCGTCAGACCTTCGCCAGGAGAAAGATTGCTTGCTTCAAACACGTACTGCCCCTCAATATCCTGCCCGGCTGATTGGCCACGAGCGGTGCTACCTGTATAGCCGACGTACGAAGTGGTCGGCACTTCCAACCCGGCAACACTCTCCGGGAGGCGCACCAACGCGGTGGCGTGATCGATCGGGATTTGCCAATCGTTACCCGTCACATTCCAGTAGAGCTGGATGTAGTTTTCGTTATTAAACAGGAGCGCACGGCTCACCGCATAGCGAATCGTGTAGGTATGCGCACCGGTAATCGTCCGCTCAGGATCACCGATGCGGATGACAAAATTCCGACCGCTGCGTCGGGTCGTATAGGGAACGGAACCCCCATCGCTGGTGATCGACATAATCTTGAGGCCGATGGTGAGGTTTTCGCCGGTGGGCCGCCGATAGGAAACGGGGATTTCGCGAAAGATGCCGTGATGCGGTGTGTAGAATTGTACATCGAGCGTTTCGCTGACGGACATTTCCCCAGAGGAAAAGACCTCGATCTCCGCGAGGAACTCGGTGATGCGCAAGCTTGCCGAGGCGCTTGCGGTAACGGAAAGAACAAAAAGTGTGATTAAAAAGACTTTTCGCATCAGAACCGCACCCGTGGGGCCAAGCGCTCCTCCTCGCTGGGGAGCATGTAGAACTCTCGTACCTTGAATCCGAAAAGGTTGGCGATGATGTTGCGCGGGAACACCTGGATGCTGGTGTTTAGGTCGCGGACGACCGCGTTGTAGTAGACGCGAGCCCGTTGGATCGCATCTTCGGTCTGCTCGAGGCTTTGTTGAAGACCGATGAAGTTCTCGTTTGCCTTCAGTTCGGGGTAATTCTCGATCACCGCAAAAAGCGACTTCAACGCGCCCTTGAGACCCTCCTCGGCCATCGCCTGTTCCTTGGGTCCTGAGGCATCGATCGCCTTGGCACGCGCGAGGGTGACCCGTTCGAAGACGTCCTTCTCGTGAGCGGCGTATCCCTTAACCGTCTCGACGAGGTTGGGGATCAGGTCGTAGCGCCGCTTGAGCTGTGTGTCGATGTCGCGCCACGACTCCTCCGAGCGCACTCTCAACCTCACGAGGCGGTTGTAAGTCAGCACACCCCACCCAAGAAGGACAACTGCTACCACTATGAGAATGAAGCCAATATTCATGCTCCCTCCTTTGCGAATTGCAGTATGATTGTACTGTGGATAGCGGATTCAACAAACGTTAGGTGATCGCCGTGCGAATCTCGGAAGCCGAAATGGTCAAGCGGGTCGACAAACTGAAAGTCCTCCTCTCTTCATGCCAACTCTGCCCGCACCGTTGCATGGTCAATCGAAAGCAGGGCGAGCGAGGCCGTTGCGGGATAGGCGTACGGGCCAAGGTGGCAAGCTACGGGCCTCACTTTGGGGAGGAGCCTCCACTAGTGGGGCTTCACGGCTCGGGGACGGTCTTCTTCTCCGGCTGCAACTTAGCCTGCGTCTTCTGTCAAAACTACACAATTAGTCAGTTCAGAGAAGGTCAGGAGATAGATACTGAGGAACTGGCGGCGATCTTTCTCGAACTATCCCGTCGAGGCTGCCACAACATCAACCTCGTCACCCCGACCCATCAGGCCCCAATGATCGTCGAGGCCCTGGCAGCGGCCGTGGAGACCGGTCTCGAAATTCCGGTCGTTTGGAATTGCGGGGGCTACGAGAGCATCGAGGTATTGCGGCTATTGGAGGGAATTGTCGATATCTACATGCCGGATGTGAAGTACGGTGACGAGGCCGCTGCACTTCGCTACTCTGGTGCTCCAGACTACGTGCAAAACATGGAAACCGTGCTTTGCGAGATGCACTGCCAGGTTGGCGATTTGGTGATTGAACAGGGAATTGCCGAGCAGGGAGTGTTGGTTCGGCATCTCGTTTTGCCAAAGAACCTTGCAGCCTCAACGCGTGTTTTCGAGATGATCGCGACCATCCTTGGGCCGAACACCTACCTGAACGTCATGGAGCAATACCGTTCCTGCCACCGTGCTTCGGATTATCCCGATCTCGCTCGGCCGCTCTCCAGAAAGGAGTACGCTGAAGCAGTCACCGCGGCGCGCAAGGTGGGCCTTTGTCGTGGCTTTTAACCTCCCTTTGCAAAGTGCAGATGATCGCGTTAGAATTTGCGTTCCAGCTCTTTTGACGTTACGGAGGTCACAATGCACAATCGACTATTCACGCCGGGGCCGACAGAAGTCAGACCAGAGATCCTCAAGGAACTCTCCACCCCACAGGTCCACCACCGTTCTGCCGAGTTCTCCGAGCTTTATTCAGAGATTCAGCCAAAGCTGCAGAAACTCTTGTACACGGAGAATCCGGTCTTTCTATTCACGTCGTCGTCGACGGGCGCTATGGAGTCGGCGGTGACAAACCTTGTGGCCAAGCGCTGTTTGAACCTAGTCAATGGCGCCTTCTCCAAACGCTGGCACGAGATCACCGCCTCAAATGGCGTCTCTTGCGACGCCTTTACGATTGAATGGGACAAGGCGATCAAGCCGGAGATGGTCGGTGAACAACTGAAGAGCGGCAAGTACGACGCGGTCACGTTGGTCTTAAATGAGACCTCCACAGGGCTGATGAATCCGCTTGAAGACATTGCGGAGGTGGTGAACCGCTATCCGGACGTCTTTCTTCTCGTCGATGCAGTGAGTGGAATGGCCGGGGTGAAGATCGACACGGATGCCTTTAAGATCGACTTTGTCCTCGCCGGTGTGCAGAAGGCGTTCGCTCTTCCTGCAGGATTGGCCGTTGCTGCGGTGAGCGAGAGAGCTCTGGCCCGTGCGGAGAGCGTGCCGCCACGCAGCTACTACTTCAATCTCACCAAAATGGTCAAGTCGCACAAGAAGAACCAAACCCCGTCAACCCCCGCCATTCCTCACATGTACGCCCTGAATGCACAACTAGACGACATGCTCGCCGAGGGCCTGGAGGAGCGCTTTGCCCGGCACGAGAAGATGGCGACAATCGTGCAGGCGTGGGCGAAGAAGTACTTCGACATCTACCCAGAAGAGGGATATTGGTCCAAAACCCTTACGTGCGTGAAGAACTCTCGACAGATCGATGTTGCCGGCCTGATCAAAACGTTGGTGAATGATTACCACGTAAGGATTTCCAACGGCTACGGTGATCTCAAAGGCAAAACGTTCCGCATCGCCCACATGGGCGACACCCAGGTCGATGAGATCGAGGGGCTCCTCAAGGTGATCGAGACGGTCTTGGGTCTGTGAATAGGAGGGGGGGTAGGATGGCGTTTAAAGTACTCGTGTCGGATCCGTTGGCAGAAGATGCCGTGGAATCGATGAACCAAGCCGGACTTGATGTGGTGGTGAAGACGGACCTTACCCCCGAGGCATTGAAACAGGAGATTGCCTCGGCTGATGCGATCGTTGTCCGTAGCGCGACCAAGGTGCGACAAGAGACCATCGATGCGGGAAAAAATCTGAAACTGATCGTTCGCGCCGGGGTCGGATTGGATAACGTGGATGTCGAGTACGCACAGTCAAAGGGGATTGAGGTGCGCAATACTCCCGCTGCCAGCTCCAATTCCGTGGCCGAGCTCGCCCTGGGGCACTTGCTTTCCCTCGCCCGTCACATCGGTCGAGGGACGGTCTCCCTAAAGGGTGGAAAGTGGGAGAAGAAGGCATTGAAGGGCGTAGAAATTGATGGTAAGATTCTGGGGGTCATCGGAATCGGCCGCATTGGCCAGTCCCTTGCGCGTAAGGTCGTCGCGCTGGGGATGCGCGTGATCGCGTTCGATAAATTTGTCGGCCAAAGCCCCATTCCAGAGGTCGTGACGATGGTTCCGTTCGATCAGCTGCTTTCCGAGAGCGACTTCATCTCGCTGCACATCCCGTTCGACCAGAAAGCGGGTGCGACGATCGGCGAAGCGGAATTTGCCAAGATGAAGAACGGGGTGCGGCTTATTAACTGTGCCCGTGGCGGCGTGGTGGACGAGGTCGCGCTGACGAAAGCAATGCAGTCCGGCAAGGTGGCCGCCGCCGCAATCGATGTGTTCGTTACAGAGCCGCCGGATGCAAGCGATCTCCTCTTCCAGCAGGAGAACCTTTCCTTAACCCCTCACATCGGGGCCTCGACCGTGGAGGCACAAGCTCGGGTCGGCAAGGAAGCCGCCGAGATCGTCATCGCGTTTGCCGAATCTGCATAGGGAGGTTCGATGGCCCAATGGCCCACATCGTCCCCTTCCGAGGTATTCGATACGACGAGGAGAGAGTAGGCGACATCACCAACGTAGTCAGCCCACCCTACGATCGCATCTACGAGCGCGAGCAGGCTCTTCTTTACAAGCGCAGCCCATACAACATCGTCCGCATCGTAAAGGGGAAGCCGAGTTCTAAAGACAATGGCGAAAACGTCTATACACGGGCCGCAGGCTTCCTGGAGGAGTGGCTGAAGGATGGGGTTCTCGTACGCGATGAGAAACCCGCCCTCTACGTCTATCACCAGGAATTCAACTTCGCCGGTGAACAACTGACGCGCAAAGGCGTGACCGCTCTGGGGAAGCTCGAGCCGGAGAAGGTCCACGCCCACGAGTGCACGCTAAAAGGGCCGAAGGAAGACCGATTGCGACTAATGCGGACGACAGAGGCGAACTTCGGGCACATCTTCATGCTCTACTCCGATCCGACGGGTGCTGCGGACAAAGCCCTCCAAGAAGCAATCGCGGGAAAGCCGGCGTCGATCGAAGCGCGAGACGATTTTGGCAATCGCCATCTGGTGTGGCAGGTAACAAATTGCGAGGTAATTCGCCAGGTCCAGACGGCTCTAGCGGATAAGGATCTGTACATCGCCGACGGCCACCATCGCTACGAAACCGCCGTCAACTTCATGCGTGAATGCCGAGGCAAGGGATGGAAGCCGGCGGCGCCGGAGTCGTTCGACGCGCGGATGATGACCCTGTTCAACATCGAAGAGCCAGGGATGACCATTCGACCGATCCACCGCATAGTTCACGCCGTGCCCGATTTTGATCCAGAAAGATTCCTCACAAAGGCGGAGGAGCACTTCGTGGTGACCCGCCACAGTTCGCTTATCGAGATGGAAGCGGCAACAAAGGCCGGACAAAAGCAGCATACCTTCGGATGCTACGCCGGCGGCATCTTTGCGACACTCACGTTGCGCGACGTGGCGATCATGGATGGGTTGATCACGGACCGATCCACGGACTGGAAGCGTCTCGATGTCTCCATCCTGCATACGGCGATATTAGAGCGGCTGTTGGGGATCGACGCCAAGGCGCTTGAGGAGCAGCGAAACGTCACCTACACCGTCGAGGCCTCCCACGGTGTGAAGATAATCAAGGAGGGCAAGGAGCAACTTTTCTTCCTGTTAAATGCTACTACACCCGACGAGGTGCGGCGTGTGGCCGATCACGGCGAGAAGATGCCGCAGAAGTCGACCGATTTTTATCCCAAACTCCTCACCGGGCTTGTCCTCTCCAAGATGGAGATACAAAGGTAATATGGAGCGAAACGTCACTGCCGGGGCGCTCCTTCGCTTGATCCGTGAACGGAGGAGCGTCCGGCACGTCGAGAGCAGCCCTGTGCCGTGTGAGGCGATCACCCGCATCTTGGAGGCGGGAAGGCTTGCACCTTCCGGAGCGAATCGCCAGCCGGGGCGATACATCGTCATCGATGATCCAGCAGTGAAGCAGGCGATTCGGACCGAGTGCGAGCGGATCGAAGCCCGCTTTCACCGCCACGCCCCGGTCGAGTTAGTTTCCTGGATGAAAGCGCGGGGGATCACCCCTCAAAAGCCGTTCCTGGAGGACGCGCCTTATCTCGTCGTCATCTTCTACAAGATGCGCGAGCCCTATGCGATGCCTTCGATTTGGGTTTCCATCGGATTTATGCTCCTCCAGGTGGAAGAAGAGGGCCTGGGCACGTTGACTTACACCCCGGCTGGGGCAAGGCTCAATACCATCCTCTCCGTGCCTGCACAGTTCCAACTAGCAGCGATATTGCCGATCGGCATCCCCGCCGATCGCCAACGCCAAGTGCGTCGTCCTCTCTCTCAGTCCGCCTTTTTGAACCGGTTCAGCAACCCGTTCGAAGAGTGCAGCACAAACTAATGAGGCTTTCTTAGAAGAGCGCGCGGAACAGGCTCAACACCCCCAGGATTAACACGGATGCCCCAATCGCCAATGTAAAGGCACGCTCCGGAAGCCACTTCACTGTGAGAGCCGCCAAAGGGACCGAGAGGATCGCACCGAGCAACAACGGTGGGGCAAGTTCCCAAGAGGTACCAGGCCGAAGGGCAAGATAGGTCACCACTCCAACGACACAGGTGAGTCCCTCAGCAAGGCTCGTAATCCCCACTGCGTTCTTGGGGCTTACTCCAGAGACGATCTGGCCCGCGGTGACCAGAGGTCCATAACCGCCACCGGAGATGCCTTTATTGAAGGACGCGACCGCGCCGATTCCCACAAGCCGGCCCCAGGAGAAGGAAAGGCTTCTGCGCCCCCGCAAAAGAATTAGAACCCCCATGACCAAGACGATTGCAGCAATGTAGAGTTTGACCACTTTGGTCGGAAGGCTCACTGCCAAGACCGCAGCGATGACCGCTCCAATCACACTCAGCCCTCCTAGAGTCAGCGCGACCTTAAGATCGTGAGAGCCTCGCCGGAAGTTGACATTCCCGACTCCATGATGCAAGCCTGCTGCCAACAGACCGGTCGCGAGTTCCGAGAGAAGCACTGCCGGGACCACCTGCAGCGGAGAATACCCAAGCAAAAGCAAAATCGGAGTGAGGCTTGTGCCATAGCCCATCCCAAGGGTGGAATCTACGTATTCTGCGGCAAGCGCGATCGGCACAAGATACCAGATGAGCATTGCACCTCCCAAGTTTTGTAGCCCATTTAGAGTACAAACAGTGTGCTTGGTCGCCCTCGTTCTGTCAAGGTACCCCTTGTTTCGCCTGTGCGATCGCCCTATCCTTCTCAAAGTGAATATGGCCAGTGAACGTGTGACACTGAAAATCCCGCGCCCGCTCTACGAGCGGCTGCAAGAAGTCATTCAAGGGACAGGCTTTCGATCGGTCAACGCGTTCGTGGTTCACGTCCTGCGAGATCTTGTGGCCGAAACCCGAGAACCTTCCATGACGCTCTCCCCACGGGAGGTAGAGCTCATCCGGGAGCGCCTCCAAAACCTCGGCTACCTGTGATACGACAAGAAACGATAAGAAAACGGAGAGGCCCTGGGTGGGCCTCTCCGGCTTGGTGGGTTGGTATCGGGGGGTGCGAGATGTGCTCTCGTACCAGAAGACTTTACACCCAGAATGTGTGCCCTCTGTGAAGAGGGTCTGAGGATTTGATGGGATCTTCTTGCAAAGATTCGCGGCCTGCTAAAGCAGGAGATGAGTGTTTCTTCCTTCTTTGGACGAAGCGCTTCACTTCACCGTTTGGCCTTTTCCTCGTACATCTTTGCATCGGCTAGTTGGAGAAGTCGAGAGACGGGCAAGTCGTTTTCGGGAGTCCATGTGGCCCAGCCGACATCAATTCCCAATGGGACCTCGGGCAAGTGGTCGGCAGCCCACTTCGAAACGGCAGCCCGCAACCGTTGAGCGAGTGTCTCCACCCGCGCTCCGGTCTCTGGAAGGACGATAAGGAATTCGTCACCGCCGTAGCGAACGGCCCAGTCACTTTCACGCAACTGCCTTTGAATCACCTCTGCAAGTTCGTGCAGAACTTGGTCTCCCCGCTGGTGACCAAGTTGGTCGTTCACCCGTTTGAAGCCGGCAAGATCGGTCATCATTAGAGTAAGAGGACGCTTGTAGCGCAAGGACCGCTTCAGCTCAGTCTGAATGGTCTCGTCGAAGTAGTGACGATTGAACAAACTGGTAAGAGGATCACGAAGCGCCTTCTCCTTGAGAGACGCTTCGGTCTGTACTCTGTCGCTGATATCGAGGAGGTTTAGCAGAATTGCGGCCTGATTCTGGTACTCCATCGGACGACACTGTAGTTCCAGCCAGACGATGCTCCCATCCTTACGCATTGTCCTCGCCTTGAACTTGCCTGAAAACGGTGCCCCACCAGTTCTCAAGATCTCCCTGCGGTCCTCAGGGTGGATCACTTGCCACCACGGTGTCATCGCCAGGAGTTCCCCGCGAGGATACCCAAGGAGTTCCACTGCCTGATCATTGAGATAACAGAACCGCTCTGCCTGCGTGATGATGAGGCCACTCACGGTATTCTCCGCCAGGAAGTGAAAGAGTTTGTGCTGCTCGCTCACTCTCTCTCGGGAGTAAGCTTCCTTAAGAGCGATGGCGGCTACGGTTGCCAAGTCTTCCAATCCGCGTAGCTTCTCTTTCGTTGGTCGGGTACCATCCCGCGGATCATCGACGGATATCTGGCCGATGCTCCTTTCTCCAATCAGAAGCGGAGTAATAAGCAAATCGCCAGAGCGCCAGCCTTGAGGATTAATGAATCGCCTCCGGGTTGGAATCCATGGTGAAACAAAGTAAGGAGCACGTTCCACAGGAATGTAGTACGAATTGCCTAGACGAAACTCAGGCTGGAACTTCCCTCCGCTCACTAGCCCCCCCTTGGCAAGGAAAACAAGAAGCTCTTGCTCGTGTTCTGCTGCAAGTCCTCTTGCAGCATATTCCAGAACACGAGTCATCGAGTCGGGAGAGAAAGTAATTGGGTGCTCATAAACGAGGACCACAACTCGTTGGTAGAGTGTCTGTTCGAGCACCGCTTCGGCAACGTTCTCCAAGATCTTTCTGGCCACACTTTGTCTTTGAAGCTCTTCGTCGGAACGAGTGTGCCCTCTGTTGCTAGCGATCACAACCCCTCCCTAACAATCAGGCGGCTTTCTTCTAGGCACGATCTGCGTCACCATAATAAGCCGGATGCGCGTGGTATAATGAAAGAAGACGCACAGTGGATGGCTTGCACGAGCTGCCTGGGTGGGGAACCCTGGGAATTCAGTTATCACTGTGCGTCTCCTTCGTTACGCGCTCAAATCTTTTTTGTCTCCTTAAGATCACCGCTCAGAGCACGATCTAGCGAACGGCTCCGAAGCCCAACACCGCGATGGCCTGATGGGAAAAAGGGGGAACGGCAAGACCAAAATGAACATGCTGGAAATTGTATCGTTTCGAGCAGGTCTCTCACTAGCGGTTCCTACCTTCTAAGCCCTTTTAAGTTTTCTCTGGCAACCCGGCTGTCTTTTGAGAGACCCGTGGCTTTGCGCGGCCAGCATCAACGATATACCTGGTGGCCTTGCCCTTTTCAGAAATATATCCCCATAGTAACACATGCCATTCCCCTTGTCTGTAATTTACATTACATTGTGCGACCTTTTTTGTGTATTTGATGCCGCAATAATGGCTCACGCCAGCTCCCTCTCGCAGCTGCAAATCCGCTGTGAGGTAACCAAGAGGACACCGTCCAGAAGGCCACGGTTTTGGCTCTTTCCGGTTGGGTCGCTACCTTGGTTTTCGCTTGGAGGGTGCACATGTTGTCGTGGCTAGTATTTCAGTCTCAGTGGGGACTCAACGATCCACCAGCATATATTTATAGTGACTTATATAACCTAAAAAGAGAGGACTAAAGAGCGGTGTAGGCAGGAACTGGCTTAAAATGCTCAACGCGCAATTGGGTTTGAGGCGGCCAAGGTTGGCTGTGCTTTCATTGCGCTTAAAGACAGACCCATTCTTTATTTTGCTTGAGAACGCACGGTGACGTTGTCAAAGGCTATCTGAAACCCTGGATACTGATTCGCCGCTGCTACGAGGCCAATCCTTCCGCGCGCACACGAGTAATCGGTGACCTCAAGGACTTTGCCCCCGTTAACGTAACAGCTCAAGAGACATCCATCGGCAACAACGGTCAAATGATTCGAAGCTTGGCCCAGATTTACCACGTAACAACGCTTACGTGGAACTAGGGTTAGCCATGCACCGTTTAGTCGCTTTGAAAGCTTGATATAGCCATCTGCACTGATGGTAAACGCATAGCAGCTATCGCCTTGAGCAAAACGGAAGAGAATCCCGTACTCGTTGTCAGCCGGGCAGGATCCCACAAATGTGTCGACGTCAAGGCGAAAGTTGGCAAACTCCGGACCATTGGCCACCACACAGGTCTGGTAATCGGAGCACTCAACCAGAATGTGGTATCGTCCGTCATTGATCCATTGCTTTGCGTAGGGAGAATTTGAGGTGCTCCACACCATACTGTTCGCGTTGGAAAAATCCCCGTAATAGTGAATCAGCGGCTGTTGGCTCGAAACCATCGATACCGGAATCAGGACAAACAGTTCTAGGGTTAAAATAAGCCTAGCAACCCAAACTAGCTTTGGTTGCCCCATGGCTTCCTCCTCTTCTTCAACCTACAAAAATGTACGAGCTGCATGCCTCAAGCAATGTAATAGAGAAAACCCGTCAGCAACTAGGACTGTCGATGCGGGAAGAACGGAACCTTGTCTTCTTGGCACAAAACCCGAGCCCTCCTTTCGGGTGTTATATGTGTAACAGTGGGATCGTTGCTTTGGAGTGCAACTCCTGGATTTTTTTAAAAGCCACGTTCCTGTCCCTAAAGGCGGCGCAAACGCAACAGAACGTCTTTGAGCAGTCGGGGTCAAGCAACAGGCAGAATCTGCTACGAGAGTCAAACTTGATTGCCTGACCCTTTAGGCGGGGAACTTCACTTTTCGCCTTTGTCTTGTACGAGCCGATGTCCCTTGGGAGCTGGCACCATGCGATGTGCAGGTTGTTGGGTATCTCTAGGATTGCTATAATTCCTGCAGTCGAAGTACTACGTCGAACAGGAGGATAAGTGCCTCTGAGCAAAGATGGCTGCAGGTGCCATCGGTCAAGCAGGTTACTGCCATTGGTGCTTGTACTTGTGTTAGCCGCTACATTTACAATTGACCACATCTTCTTCCCTCCCCCAATCCGTTCCTTTCAGCAGCAACGCGAGATGATGGATACTTGGGTGTCAATCACTGTCTACGACAGGGATCCGGACCGTGCAACGCGAGCGATTGAAGCTGCCTTCTCCCGCATGGAAGAAATTGAACACATCGCCTCCATTTTCGATGACCAGGCAGAGGCGTATCGTCTGAACGAGCAAGGGCACCTGGACGATCCTTCCCCCGAGCTGTTGGAGATTATCGAAGCCGCTGAACAAGTGAACGAAATCAGTGAGGGTGCGTTTGACATCACGGTAGAGCCACTTCTTGAGCTGTGGCGCTACAAGCCTGAAGTCGACAGGCAATTCTGGGAGTTTGAAGATACAGAGCAACGGGAAGCGATCTTCGAGACGTTGGCCGTGGTCGGTTCGGACAAAGTGTCGGTGACGGCAGATCCTCATCCCGCGATCGTCCTGGAGCCTGGAACGAAGATCACTCTGGGGGGATCGCAAAAGGGTATGCTGTCGATCAAGGGTTGGAAGCGCTTCGTTCAGCAGGAGTGAAGCATGGCCTGATCGATGCTGGAGGGGATATTGGAACCTTCGGAGGCAAACCAGACGATGAAACGTGGGAGATCGATCTACGGAACCCGAACGACCCAGAGGATTACCTCGCGCGTTTCGTCTTAGTAAACGGGGCAATCGCAACCTCGGGCAACTACGAGCGGTACTTCGATCCCAAAGCAGATGTTGGCCACATCATGGATCCTAGAACGGGCTTTTCTGCTGCTGCCTCATCGAGTGCGACCGTGATTGCGGCCACCTGCAAGCAGGCCGATGCGCTCGCCACGGCGGTATTCGTGCTCGGTCCGATTGGTTGGATCGGCCTGACGAACATGTTGGAGGGAACCGAGGCACTCGTTCACGCCTGGCTAGAAGAATGATTAGAGAATGTGCCACGTGTATGGTAGAACAAGGAACAGTATGAAGTACCTCATGTTGAAGCAAAAGACACCGCACACTTGGGGCGTCTCCATTTCTGGCGCGCAAGGGAGCGAGTGACAGTTTTCCTTGACTACTTAAGAGGATTCATGAATCATTTGCAGCAGAAATGAGCCCCACTGCGGCCTAGTGATAGTAATTCGGGATTGCTCGAGGTTCGTCGCATGTATGAGTGGTCTTGCCCGCCATCCTCGTCTATCCTGGATGAATGGTGGCTAGACCGCCGAGCCCTGGCAAAGTGCGCCCGGGATAAGCTGCTCCCGGGGCCAATGGGGATAAACCAGTCTGGTCTGAACCAGTCTCGCCGAAGAGACACCTGCTTGAACAACCGTTTGCTTGGTCCCCTCACGCGTGTTGCAATTAGGCACTGATGCTAGTCAGCATCCCGTTGCCGCAAAGTGGCAATAGCGATTTCGGGTCACTCCTACCGCATTGCGAGTAAGCCAAGATCAATGCCCAGCTGCCTTGCACGCCAATAGGCGAGCTGGTCCAACTTCATCTCAGCAGGCGTGAGAGACGATTACGGGAAGCGCCCAACCCTCTAGCGCTAGGACCGGTATCACTCTTCCTTCTGCAGGCTCATCCTCAGAGCCTCGATTTCCTTTTGGAGTCTCTTTTGTCGGAAAGCAATGCTTAGAATGAACAAGAAGGTCAGCACCCAGAATACCCCATAAGCTGCAGCAAGATAGCCCATGTTCAACCTCCGTTCCTAGAGTGCAACATTTTTCGCAGTTCCTCGACGTCATCCACTAACCTCGCTACTCGGCAACGGAGTGTGAGAAGCGTGCAGTACAAAATGGTGAAAGCGGCTAGACAGAAGAGGAACGTCAACACCATCGGCCGAGTCAGGTTTGTACTCTCCCTCTCGAAAACGACCGGATGGAGAGTCTGCCACCAACGCACTGAGAAGAAGGTTATTGGAACGCAGACAAACGCGACAATTCCGTACACAGCGGCAAAGCGTGCCTTCTGCTCCTCATCGTGAAGAAAAGCCCTGAGCATGTGGTAGGCGAAGTAGATAAGCAGAAGGATCGTCACCAAGACGAGCCGCGGTTCTTGTGCCCAAGGCCACCAAGCATTCCATGCAGGTTTGGCCCAGATCGAGCCCGTGATCACTGCCATCGCAGTGAAAGCAATACCGATCTCTGCTGAGGAGAATCCGATGATATCCCACCGTCGCTTGCGCGTCCGAAGGTATCCAATCCCTGCGAGCAATGTAACCAGGAAGGCAAAGAACCCCACCCAAGCCGAGGAGACGTGGAAATAGAAGATCCGTTGTACGTCTCCCATCGTTGCTTCTGTTGGTGCATACAGGAAAACGAGAAGCACGGATGCTACCATGGTGATTGCGCTGAGCCAGGAAAGCACATGCACTGTGCGGTTCCTTTGACGCATGTTTGGGACCTCCTTTGTAACACTACACGTCAACTTTCGATAACGTAGTCAAACGTGGCAAACGATACAACCAGAAAGATGATGTCAAAGCCGGCAAGCAGCTGCAACCAGTGCACCAAATCACTCATCGGAACCTGATCTAGAACGCCAGCGGTGAGCTTCACTGCTGAGATTACCACCGGCAAGACAATCGGAAACAACAGTACTGGCAACATCACCTCACGGGCTCGAGTATTGGCGGCCATTGCCGAGAGTAGTGTACCCACCGAGGCAAAACCGAGTGTGCCCAGAAAGACGGTAAGAAGGAGCATCGGGCGAAAAAGATTGAGATTGAAAAGGGCAGAGAAGATAGGCAGCATAATCGCCTCAGTTGCGCAAATGAAGAACAGATTGCCCAACATCTTGCCCAGGTAGATTGCGCTCC
>CAZOUO010000029.1:0-22756 GCA_964582975.1 uncultured Thermotogae bacterium
GGGTTCATCCGTACCCGAATGACAGAGGCCCTGAGTGAGGAGATCCGCGCTGCGTACCTTGCCCGCATCCCGTTGGGGCGGGACGGAACACCTGAAGAGGTGGCTCAAGTTGTTTTGTTCTTGCTTTCGAACCGGGCTTCCTATATAACAGGGCAAGTTATCCATGTTAATGGAGGACTTTACCCCTAAAACGCAAACCGCAAAGGGAGGTGCAGGCAGGGATGAGCGAGCTTACTGACAGGATAAGGACGATCATCTCCGACCAGCTGATGGTTGAGCCGGAGGAAGTCACAGACGAGTCTTCCTTTGTTGACGACCTTGGAGCGGACTCGCTGGATACCGTGGAGTTGATCATGGAGTTCGAGGATGAATTCGGGATCGAGATCTCCGACGAGGACGCCGAGAAGATCTCAACCGTAGGGGAAGCGATCGCCTACCTAGAAAAACTGGTGGAGGGAAAAGAATCCTAACCCTCCCATCGGCGAAGAGGGGCAACAACGAAATGTTTGTCCCTTTTTCCATTTAGCCCTCTTCGCCTATCATGACAAAAGGAGGTGACACTCAACGAGAAAGGCGAAAAGCACGAGGCCGTCGGGCGGGAAACTAAGAATCCGTACTTTGAGGGGCAGAAGTACCTCGAGCCGACGGTTTGCCCGCGCTGTGGCCTGGTCTACCGCACGGGAAGATGGCACGTAGCGGATAGGCCTCCTTGAGAGGCGTCACCAAGAGATTCTGAATATTGCCCAAAACCAAGCTTTTTGCGCCGCTACGGCGAGGCCGCTGTAGAGGATCATGTAGATCGGGGAAAGGTGGAGATGACATCAACCAACAGGCATCTTGCGGGGCGAATCGGAAAGGCGATCGAAAGCGCACGCAAAGGCGTTCTAAGCATTAAGCGTGGGCAGGAAAACCCGTTGGTGCGCGTGTATTGGGAGTGGGAGGATTAGGTGGAAGACGTTCGATCTTGCTCGATTGAATTCTTCCTAGCAGAGGTCTCTTCAGCAAGTCCAACACCGGGGGGAGGAAGTGTGGCCGCTATCTGCGCAGCGACTGCAGCGGGTCTTGCCCTCATGGTGTGCACGATCGGATTGAGCAAGGAGAAAAACGCTCCGCTGGAAGAACTGGCTGAGCAGTTTGCCCCGCTGAAAGAGACGTTCTTGGATTTCATCAGCTACGATGCGCAGGCGTACACTGCTGTGATAGAGGCGTATCGCCTCCCCAGGCAGGACAAGACCAAAGCTGGGGCAATCGAGGCGGCCCTCCGCCGTGCCGCAGAAGTTCCCCTCCAGGTAGCAGAACACTGTCTCCGACTTCTGCGAATGCTTGTGCAACTCGCCCCGCTGGGAGCCCGGCAGTGCATAAGCGATGTCGGCGTGGCGGCGATCCTGGGAAAGGGGGCGCTCGAAGCCGCTCTCCTCAACGTGGAGATCAACCTGGCCGCCATGAAGGATCACAAAACGATCGATCAAATTGCTTCCCGGCAGGAAGATATCTTAGCCAGAAGCGCGGATTTGGCGGGCCAAGCGCTCACCTGTGTGCAAGCTCGCATGAAGCCCTGAGACGTACGGCGCCTTTTTACAAAACTCGTGGCCATCTTCCCGCTTAGAAGGTACCCCTGTGATTCCAGGAGAGAGCAGAGCGCTACGCAAGAGGGGAGGTCGAAGTGACGTGCGAACAGGCGCTTGAAGTGGCCATCGAGGCCGTCGAGGAGGCGGGGAAACTCCTGCGTGCTGGAATGGTCGCGAATAAGGAGGCACGCTGCAAGAGCCACCGACACGACCCCGTCACCCTGTTCGATCGCCGAGCGGAGGAAGTGATCGTGGCCGCAATCGAGCGCTCGTTTCCAGAACATGGATTCTTGTCTGAGGAGGGAACTGCTAGGCAGATCGGCTCTTCCTATTGTTGGGTGATCGACCCGCTCGACGGAACGAACAACTTCTTGCGCGGATATCCTCAATTTGCAGTCTCACTTGCTTTGATGGAGGAGGAGATTCCGCTGGTGGCATGTATTTACGATCCTTTGAGGGAGGAGCTGTTCACAGCCATCCGCGGCAGGGGGGCATCCTTGAATGGGAAACAGGTGCAGGTGAGTCCTCAAGGAACTCTCGATGGGGCATTGATCGGCGCCGGTTTCTCCTCGCGGCCGGAGCGGGCGCTGATTACTCACGCCAAGCTGGAGCGCCTCATTCCCCATGCACGAGCGATCCGTGTTGCCGGTTCGGCATGTCTAGATCTTGCTTACGTGGCGGCCGGCCGGCTTGATGCTACATGGTATATTGCCCTCTCACCGTGGGACGTTGCCGCAGGGATCCTCCTCATCGAGGAGGCAGGGGGCCTGGTAACCAACCTTAGTGGGGAACCACTCATCGATCCCGAGGCGGGCATCCTCGCGACGAACGGCCGCATCCACGCGGAACTGCTTGCGATCCTCCGGATGGGATGAGCTCGGTGAGCTCCACCCATTTTTCGAAGAACCAACTTGTCCGCTACCTCGACATCATCCCGGACTGGGAGGGGTTTCTTGTCTTCTGTCACCGTCCCCTTCCCACGACGATTCGTACCAATACCCTGCGCATTACTGCGGAGGATCTGGTCGAGAGATTGACGCGGAAGGGGCTTGAACTGGAGGCCGTTCCTTGGGCCCCAGGCGTGTTTACGGTAGCTGGAGACGACGTCGGGAAGAGGCTGGAGCACTGGCTCGGCCTTTTCTACGTCCAGGAGGCAGTGCAAGTGCTCCCCGCTTCGGTGCTTGATCCGCGGCCAGGCGAGAGGGTGCTTGACCTGTGTGCTGCGCCAGGGGGTAAGTGCACACAGATTGCCGCTTTGATGCAAAACAAGGGCCTTGTGGTGGCGAACGAGCCGAACGGTCACCGTCAACAGGCCCTCCTTGCTAACTTCAACCGGCTGGGGGTTCTAAACGTAGCAGTGACGGAATATCGGGGCGAATCGTTCCCGTTAGGAGCATCCTTCGATCGTGTGCTTATCGATGCCCCGTGCTCGGCGGAAGGGACGCTCCGCAAAGAGCCGGCGATGCAAAAAGGGGCCTCTCCTGCGGCGATCAAACGCATGGCCGCGATTCAGCGGCGACTGATCCGGCGGGGCTATGATTTGCTCCGTCCGGGGGGAACGCTGGTCTACTCGACCTGCACCTTTGCACCGGAAGAGAACGAAGCAGTTGCAGCGGTTCTTCTGGCCGATACGGACGCTCGCCTTGAGCCGGTCGCGCTTCCTTTTCCTGCTTCGCCAGGGGTCAGAACGTGGCAAGGCCTCACGTTCCCGGAAGGAATTACTGGCTGCGTCAGAATCTACCCTCACCAGATCGACAGCGGAGGAGGATTCATTGCCCGATTCCGAAAGCCTGAATGATGAGGTGTTTACCTACTTTGAGACCCGCTTCGGCGTGGCACGGGAGGTGTTGGCGCCGTTGGTTTTCCAGGAGAGGGATAAGGAGATTTGGGCAGCCGGTGCTCTTCTTCCTCCCGGGATTACCTCAAAGCGGCCGTCCGGGCTTCGCATCCTGCGCCGTACGCCAATCGGTCTTAAGCCCACGAGCACGTTCCTGCAGTTATTAGGGGAACGAATCACCGCCTCTCGCGTGGAGATCAAGGATGTAGCCGAGCTGAGGCGACTTGTGTTAGGGCGGGCGATTCAGGCCTCCTGCCCGGACAGCTTTGTCGCGATCTCATTCCGAGGCGATGTGTTGGGCTGCGGCGTGGTAAGGGGAGAGAAGTTGAAGGCACTGATTCCCGCCGGACGACGTAAAGCGCTCCTCGATGCCCTCCTCACCGCGGCGTAGCAGGTGGCTTAAGCGATTCACTTTGGATCCTGTTTCAATCGAATCTCACTGTGATCTAGATAACCGACATCGGGCACTGTGTTCTGTTAAGATGGAACCTTGATGTGAGGGGGCGATAAGGAGGTAAGAATGCGTGGCAAGATATTGCTGCTTGTTGGATTGAGTGTGTCGCTCTTTTTTTCCTTTATTGCCGTTGCGGCACCGGATAACGTCGCGTTCATTCTCGATGCATCGAACAGCATGAACAAATCGTTTGACGGCCAAAGCCGCTTGGAAGCGGCAAAGGAGGCTCTGGTCCGACTTTTCGATGTGCTTCCCGATGGCATCAATGTTCGACTCTCTGCATACGGCCATCGCATCGAAAGGGAAGACCGTGCAGCAAGCTGTGAGGACATCGAGGCGTTGTTCCCGCTGCGTGCGTTTGATCAGGCAGCCGGGGAAGAAATGGCGGCGGCAGTGGAACAAATCACGGCAAAAGGATTGACCCCGCTCTCCGATGCGCTGACGGAGGCAGGAAACGCGCTTGCTGGCGTAGAGGGGGAGAGCGTAATCATCCTGGTGAGCGATGGAGAGGAGACCTGTGACGGCGATCCGATCGTGGTCGCTCACATGCTCGCTGCGATGAGCCCGCCGCTCGTTGTGTGCGTGATCGGTCTGGACGTGGATCCGCAGGCCCGGGAAACGCTTCAGGCCATCGCGGAGATCACCGGCTGCGTATACCGCAGCGTTGGCGAAGCCGAGGAACTCTTTGAGGCGTTGTTCGCCGTAGTTGCTCCTCCTGAAGTCCTGCCAGCCCCTCCACCCACTCTGGAGATTCCGGCCCAGTACGCCTGTTGGGGGATCACCAACGTGATTCACGGGACGGAAGGAGATGACGTTCTGCTCGGCACGCCAGGAAATGACCTGATCTACGGTTATGGCGGAAATGACCTCATCATCGGCCTTGCTGGGAATGACATCCTGCTTGGTGGTTCCGGGAACGATATCCTCGAGGGAGGCGATGGCTCCGATGCGCTTCTCGCCGACGTGAGCAACGACATTCTGCTCGGTGGTGCAGGCAACGACATCCTTTGCGGTGGGCCGGGAAACGACTCGTTGGAAGGAGAAGCGGGGAATGATCAGCTGTGTGGCGGACCGGGTGATGATTGTCTCCTCGGTGGCCCCGGTGAAGACCTTCTTTACTATGTCGGTGGGGCCGATACCCTGTTCGAAGGGGAGATAGTAGAAGGACCGAGCCCGAGTTGTCGAAGCCTCAACCTGACCTGTCCCCAAGCGGCAGGATGTCCCCCCGCGCCGTGTCCACCCGCTCCGTGCCCGACTACACCGACACTCTGTCCACCTGAACCGTGTCCGCCTGAACCCTGTCCGCCTGCACCGGTGGAGCCGGCCTGCCAAGTGCCTTCTGCTCCCGTAGTTCCACCCTGTCCCGTCCCTTCGGGGGTCAAGACAGTCGATGAGGGAGCCTGCATTCAGCTGTACGGTTCGGTCGATGACCAGGACTGCAACGTCATCACGGTTCATTGGAGTGCAGAGAAGGGTCGATTTAAAGACCCAATGGCGCTTAACCCGACCTACTGTGCTCCCTTGACCGATCGGTGCGAGGGCGAAGACGTGTGCATCACACTCACTGCACGGGATAACTGCGGAGCCGAAGGGAGTGACTCGTTCATCCTTCACATCAACAACGTGAACCGTCCTCCGGTTGCAGATGCCGGAGATAACGTTGCCGTTGATGAAACGGCCACGGTTCGGCTCACCTGCTCCGCGTCCGACCCAGACGGGGATGCGTTGACCTACTACTGGACCGTGGATTGCGGTCGAGGAACATTTGACGACCCGACGTTGCTGCATCCGACCTACACCGCGCCACCGACGAATTTCTGTCAAGGCGAGGACATCATGCTCACGCTCACCGTGACCGATGCGTGCGGAGCGAGCGCGTGCGACACCATGGTTGTGCATGTGCGTAACGTCAACGCCCCGCCGATCGTCGAATTGGGTCCGAATGTCTCGATGAATGAATGTACCTCGATCCGGCTCGCACCGGTGGCCAGTGATCCCGAGTGTGAGGAACTCATCTACTACTGGGTCGCGACCAAAGGCACATTTGACGACGCCTCCGCAGCAACTCCTACTTATACCGCTCCCCAGGTTGCCCCCTGTGAAGGGGAAGACGTCGTGATTTCACTGACGGTGACCGATCGCTGTGGAGCGAGTGCGTGCGACTCGCTGATCGTTCACGTCAACAACGTGAACCAGCCCCCAGTTGTCAAGGCGGATCCATAGGGGATCCAACAGAAACAACACGATCGTTGGCAGCTGATCTGCTCCGCCCTTAATAGGCGGAGCAGATCAGTTATTCGGGGGACGACAAGACCTGTCTTGTTTCCCCTTGGTTACCAAAGGGTCTTGACGGCGTAGCGGGCGAATTGAGGATCGGCGCTTAGAATGGGCAGATCCTCTAGTTGGGCCTGCGAGACGAGAAGACGGTCGAAGGGATCGCGGTGATGAGCCGGCAAGGTGGCGACATGCAGGACATGGCTCATCTGGATCGGTAAGCTCTCGATCGCGTTTAAGGACAATTGTTCCGGGATGAACACTTCCAGGGTATTTGGAATCTTGAGCCTTCCTAACCCAGCTTTGATTGCGATCTCCCAACCACTTGCCGCGCTCAAGAAGAGCCGATTTCTTCCGGCTTGGATGATTGTGCGAACGCACGAAGAAAGCCGGGGATCATCGCTGATCCACCACAAAAAGGCATGCGTGTCCAATAATGCCTTCATCCTTCAAATATCTTGAGGATCGCTTCGGGGAGCGGGGCATCGAAATCAGGAGCGATGGTGAGCTTCCCCCGTGCGCTCCCCGGGGTGCGCCGCGTTTTGTGGGACTTGATAGGGACCAAGCGGGCGACCGGTTTGCCCGCCTTGGCGATGACGACCTCTTCTCCCGCCTTGACCCGCGCTAGGAGCTTGGAGAGGTGGGTCTTCGCCTCATGGATGTTCACCTGCAACGGCATTTCACACACCTCCGCTGGTTCAGTATAGACTAAGTTCTTAGCTAAATCAATCCCGCGGCGGCCTTTCGCAAGGAGGCTGTCCAAGGTGTTGATTGGCGCGGATTAATAGGCGGAGCAGATCACTTGTTCGGGGGGGCAGGCGTGCTCGGAAAGCGCTTCCAGAACACGGTCACCGACCGGATTGTCACGCGCAAGCGCGTGGGCCACGTGGAGATGAAGGCACTTCACCTTTTCAAAATCTGCGGTCCCGCCGATTCCCTTTTCCAGCAGGTCCTTCAACATTCCTGTCTCTTTGAGGGACGCTCGGTCTTCTGGGGAAAGGAGGCAGTTTCGCTCCGTGATATAGGTACGGTGGGCTTCCTGGAAGGCAGCAGCTAAAGAGCTGTCTGTCTCCAAGAGTGCCTGTAGGTACTTGATCCAGCCCTCCGCTTCCAGGCGATCGATCTCTTTTGCGAGAAAGGGGCAGGTGAGCCAGAAGAGGGTAGGAAAGGGTTTTCCTGCGACGAGCGGATAGACGCGCACCACTTGGGGATAGCCGTACGGACAGCGCTGTTCAATGCCGTGCAGACCCCGCGGCACCCGGCCAAGCTGCTTGGCGATGACCTTCTCATCCTTTAGCGACAGTGGTTCCATTCGACGCTCTCGTATTTCTCTGTTGCCAATCTCTCGGCGCCCGCCCTCTCTTCTTTGGTGAGGGTCCCCTCATACGCCGATCTGTGCAACAACGTACAGAATTGTTTGACAAGGCGTTGCCCAATTTCCTCTAAAGACAAGGTTCTTCCGACGACCGCTGCGATCGTCGTTGTCGGATGGGATCGTGAAGGAACGCCAATCGGGTGGTAATTTCCGTGCGCGGCGCGTAGGAGCTGCACCATTGGTATTTCATCGGGCTCCACCAGCAGGGTGGTGTGGTAGAGTAGGGCGTTGCCGCGGCGGGCCTGGGCCGCGCCCCCGATCTTTTTCTCCCGCACGAACAGGCCGTTTTCCCGTACCGTGACTCCGATCCCCATATAGGCAAGGCTACGTGAGAGGGCCTCACCGCAGGAGCGAAAGGCCTGCTTGACCCCGCCGAGTGGGCGGCCGTCTTTCAAGTAGAGTGAGAGATTGAGATTGCCGGGATAGTGGTACACGGTCCCACCCCCGGAGGTACGGCGAAGCACAGGGATCCCTAGCGATCGCGCCTGCTCAAGGTCGACCTCGGCGGTAATGGATTGGGATCGTCCGATGATCACCGCCCGCTCGTTCACCCACAGTCGTAGGGTATCCTCGCCTCGATGACGAACCGAATCAAACAGCGCCTCCTCTTGGGCGAGGCCGTAGGTGGGACCGCAAGGGACAGGGTCAGAAATGAGTCGAATCATCTCGATCTATTAGGAAGCCAGGAGACAAGGAGAATCAGGTATCTTGACATATCGCTCTGTTTCCCAACGATGGCAGCTGCGATCACTCTAAAGGTCAGTTCCTCATCTTTCAGTGTCACCCCTTACCCCTCATCGCTGGCTTTCTCATGCCTTCCTGGTTTCATAACGAAATTGCAGGCAGCTCAACTTTGGGTTGCTCACTTTAAAAGGTGAGGAGTCCACCATTGAAAAAGCTCGGCGGCGTGATAGGAGCTCCGCACAAGCGGGCTGGACACAACGGATCGGAATCCCATGTCTCGGGCAGCTTCTGCAAGCTCGTCGAACTCCGCCGGGGAAAGGTAACGAGCGATCGGCGCGGAATGAGGAGTGGGTTGTAGATACTGACCCAGAGTCACGGCATCCACACCGGCGCGTCGCAGGTCTTCCAGTGCGGTGAGCACCTCCTCGCGCCGTTCTCCGAAACCCAGGATGAGCGAGCTTTTCAAGCAGGAGTTGGGCGCAAAACCCTTGAACCGGGCCAACACATGAAGCGATTGATCGTAACCGGAACGGGGGTCACGCAGCGTCGGGGTCAGCCGCCTCACCGTCTCCAGATTGTGGCCGATCACATCCGGATCGGCCGCAGCAACTGTTGCGATCGCCTCCTCGTTTCCGAAGAAGTCGGGGACGAGCGCCTCCACCCGTGCTGCCGGATGCCTTTCCTTGATCGTCTTTATCGCGGCGGCAAAAACGCTCGCTCCTCCATCGGCGAGGTCGTCTCGGTCGACAGAAGTGAGGACAACGTAGGAGAGGCCAAGCTCTCTGACCGCTGCGGCAAGGCGGTTGGGTTCCTCCCAATCCACAACTCCCTTGGGATTTCCGGTTGGGACCGCACAGAATCGACAGGCCCGCGTGCAGACCTTGCCCAGGAGCATGAACGTCGCCGTCTGCTTGCTCCAGCACTCGGCGGCGTTTGGGCAGATCGCGCCCTGACAGACAGTGGTGAGATTGTACCGGTCTAGCACATCTCGGATAACGCGCATCCCTGCCGCGCCTTGTGGGGAGGGAGCGTTTGCTTTTAGCCACGCCGGTCGGGCGGTCATGTGCGCTCCTGCAGAAACTCTTTGATCTCGCCTTCAGCGAACTCCCATCCAAAGAGCGGTTCCATCTTGGCAAGGAGTGTCGCAGCGACCTGTTTCATGCTGACGGCCTCCTGCAACAAATCGTTAAGAGAAACAACCTCGATCTCCATGCCACAGGGATTGATCAGGCCAAAATGGGCCTTGTTCACGGCCACGTTCATCGCCAATCCGTGTAGGGTGACCCAGTGTTTGACGTACACTCCGACAGAGGCGATCTTCCGTCCATCGACCCACACCCCGGGAAATTCAGGTCGACGTGTCCCCGCGATGGCCAGCTCCTCCAGACAGTCGATCACCGCCTGTTCCAGGTTGCGGATGTAGCGTTTTAGGTCGCGGCCCTGGTCGCGCAGATCGATGATCGGATACACGACGAGCTGCCCGGGCCCGTGGTAGGTGATGTCCCCGCCACGTTCGACCTCGTAGACCGAAATGCCCTCTTCTGTTAGAACCTCTGAAGAGACGAGGATGTTCGCTCTCGATCCGCTGCGGCCGATCGTGAAGACGGGGTCGTGCACAACGGTAAGGATCGTATCCGGGATTTTGCCCTGACAGCGGAGCGCGTGCAGCTGGTGTTGCAGACGGTAGCTCTTGGTGTAGTCCGCACGGCCGAGGGCCAGGTGCACGACCTGCGAAGATTTCTCACGCGATTTCAGCCAGGAGGTCATCGAGATGTGCCTTCTCTCCCTCTTTCTTGACGATGTGGTTCAGCTGGCCGGCCTGCGGTGCCTCGATGACAAACGTGGTCTTTTCCGTCTCCACTTCAACGAGCTCCTCGCCAGCAGCCAGCACGTCTCCTTCTTCTTTTAGCCACTTTACCACCGTGACCTCGTCAACCTCTCCCAAGTCTGGAAGCCGCACTTCTCCCGGCCCAGCTTTGCCCATTGCATCTCCTCCTTCCGGCGGGAAGTCTAGCGGATCAGAGGATGGCTTTCACCTTGCTGGGGGGCTTTTTCCAACCTATAGTAAGACGGTAAAAGGAGGCGGGATGGGATTTGGTTGTGGGTTGGTCGGTCTGCCTAACGCCGGCAAGTCGACGATCTTCAATGCGCTCTCCGGCGCCGGAGCGCGCGTTGAGAGCTACCCCTTCTGTACGATCGAGGCAAACGTGGGGACGGTTTCTGTCCCCGATGCTCGCCTGGATCGGCTGGCTGTGCTCTTCCCGGACAAGAAGAAGGTCCCGACTCATCTTGACTTCGTTGATATTGCCGGACTGGTGGACGGTGCGAGCAAGGGTGAAGGAATGGGGAACCAATTCCTTTCCGAGATCCGCGCGGTCGATGCCATTTTGCACGTGGTCCGCTGCTTTGGCGATCCAAACGTGGCCCACGTTTCAGGCGAGATCGAGCCGGTACGAGACATTGAGGTAGTCGAGACCGAGCTTCTCCTGAAGGATTTCGAGACGTTGGGAAAGGTACGGGAGCGGTTGAGGCGCGACGTGAAGGGAAAGGATCGGCGCGCCCCGGCGCGGCTTGCTGCGTGGGAAAAGATGCTGGACCAAGTAGCTAAGGGAATACCGCTACGGGATCTCCCCATCGATCACGACATCGAGCCGCTTCTGTACGAGACCTCTCCCTTGACAGCTAAGCCGCTTCTTTATGTGGCCAATGTTGATGAGGGAGGAGAAAACGAATACTCGCGGGTGGTGGGGCAAATCGCCCGTGAGCGTGGCAGCGAGGCGATCGTGATCCGCGGCCGGATCGAGGCGGAGATCGTGGAAGCGGCGACAAGTGACGAGGAGCGCAGCGCTTATTTAAGAGAGTGGGGTCTTTCCAAAACCGGACTGGACAAGTTGATCGATGCGGGGTATCGGCTTCTCAGTTTGGTCACCTTCTTTACGATCGAAGGTCCGGAAGTGCGGGCGTGGACGGTTCCCCAAGGAACCGTTGCTCCCGAGGCCGGGGCCAAGATCCACTCCGATTTCGAGGACCGCTTTGTCCTGGCCGAGGTGATGAACTTGGAGGAGCTCCTTGCTGCGGGTTCGGAAAAGGTCCTACGGGAGGAAGGTCGCGTTCACCGCGCCGGCCACGACTATGTGGTCCAAGACGGCGACGTGGTCCACTTCATCTGCGCATGAACCCTCTGATCTTCTCTGACAGCGACCCCCAACTCTCTCGTGCGGTGGAAGAGGTGATCGAGGTAGGAGGGGTCCTCATTTTTCCGACCGACACGATCTATGGAATAGGCGGTAATCCTTGGGACGAGCAGGCAATCGCGCGGGTGCAGAGGATGAAACAGCGTCCGGCCGATCGGCCGTTCGCGCTCCTGTTACCTGCGCTCGATGCGCTGGAACGATTCGCGCGCCTTGATGCGCGGACCCTGCCGATTCTCGAGCGGTTTCTGCCCGGACCGTACACATTCCTTCTCGCGGCCGCTGACAGGGCACCGAGCTCGGCCGTTAAGGACGGAAAAATCGGGGTGCGCATCCCGGATCATCCTTTCTTTGACACAGTGATGCGATCGCTTGGGCGGCCACTGTTTGGGACGAGCGTCAATCGCTCCGGCGAGCCGCCACTAGAGAGCATCGACGAAATCATCGAACGCTTCGGCAACGTCGATCTGATCGTGGAAGGAACGACGGCCCTGTCAGGAACTGCCTCGGCGATTATCGATTTGACGGTGGATCCGCCTCAAGCAGTCCGCGGGAACCTGCCCAATGCGTTGAGTCGTCAAGGTGAGAAAAGGCGATGATCCGACGGTTGACGCGCGAGGACAAGGCGGCGGTGAGTCAACTGTGCGGCCGTGCAGTGTCCGAGGACTTCATTCCGCTCTATTTCGACAGCTTCGTTGACGAGAAGATCGGATTCGGCTTTGAAGACGGTGGAGTCCTGGCCGGGATAGTTTTTATGTCTGTCGCACTTGACGGTGAGGCGTGGTTGTTCGGGCTGCGCGTCGATCCCGATCACAGGCGAAAGGGAATCGGTCGGCACCTCACCGAGCACGCACTGAAGGAGATTCCGCGATCGTGTCGCCTTGTCAGGTTGGGGATCTTCACGAACAATCGCGCCTCTCTTCACCTTGCCCGATCCTTCGGATTCTCTGCCCGTGCCGATTACGTCTTTCGGGAGTATAGAGGTTCCCCTCCCCCTGTTCCTGAGACCTGCCTGAGACGCGTCGGTATAGAAAACCTCGACGAGGTCTTTGGGCGGCTGGCAAGCGATTCCCGCCTCCAAACAAACAACATGCTCCTTCCGCACTTCTACGAGTGGTTCCGGCTGACACAAGAAAGCCTCAAGAAGCTTTTAGAAAACGGTTGGGTGTGGCAGGCGGGTGACGAGCTGGCAATAGTGGCCTGCAGCGAGACACCCAACCCGGAGATCGAGATCGACTATCTCTCCGGTCCTTGCGAGCAGATTCTCCCGGCGCTCCTTGACCGGTTTGCTGACCGTGGGCCGATCGAGGCCAGTCTACCGGCTGATCCTGGTATCGAGGAAGTCCTAGAGAGATACGAGTTTGTTGTTCCCAGTTGGGGCTCAGGGATGACGATCTACGAGCAGCCGTTGCCCTAGTGGGGCAATCGAAAACGTCAGACAGACTGACGCCTCGCGGCAAGGAGAGAATGCACGAAACAAGCCGTGAGACTCAGTACCCTCTTATCCAGCCCGACCAAGACGGCAGGGCACGGAGCGTTATCTGTATCCTGTGACGTATTACGACACACATTCTGTGCAACGATTTGACACAGTGGCTTCGTTCTGGTAATCTGGAGCTAGTAAAGGAGGTGTTCCACAAGATGAGGTCTGCCCAAAGCAAAGGTCAGACAGGGACAAAGGCGCGGCTCAACCTCCTGCTGCCGGCGGAGCTTCTCGAACACCTCCGCCAGCGGGCGGAGCAATTAGAGATGAAAATTCCCGAGCTTGCCCGCCGGCTGCTGCGGCAGGGCCTCGAAGGGATTGAGCAGCAGGAGCTCGACCGTCGCCTCGTCCGCGGCTATCAGGAGTTGGCCGCTGAGAACCGCAGGCTACTGGAAGAGTTCTCCGCCGTTGATCGTGAAGGATGGGAACCCGAGGAGGCCTCGTGAGCCGAGGCTCATTCTTCCCCCACCGCGGGGACGTCGTGGAGATTGTCCTCGACCCCACCGTCGGCACGGAGATCCGCAAGACCCGGCCCTGTGTCGTCGTCTCCAACAATCGCGCCAACGAGTTTTGCCCCCAACTCACCGTCGTCCCGGTCACCGCCTATAGCCCGAAGAAGGCCGCTATCCCCGTCTGCGTCGAAGTACCCGCCGGCGAGGGCGGGCTGTCGAAACGGAGCATCGTCAACTGCTCCCAGATCCGTACCGTGGACAAACAGCGCGCCAGAGGAGATCCACTGGGCACGCTTCCTTTGAGCATCCTGCAAAAGATCGATCAGGCCTTGAGGATTCATTTGGCACTGGACTCCTAAGGCCAAAGCCGGCTGAAGAGGTATCTGGCTGGCTCTCCCTTCGAGCAGCAAAAAGGTTCGCGGCTTGGCCTTGCCAAGACAGACCCTCAACGTTCTGGAGAATGTCAAAAGTAAAGATACGTCCCCTCGCAGATGCCGGCGAGCACATCGTGGCCTTGGAGCCTGAGCCAATTCTCGATCGCCTTCCCAACTCCAACATCAACTAGGAGCTTCAAGGGAATGCTCACCCAGCCTTGATTGGGAGAACCTTCTCTTCCGCGACTAATCCGGCGGCATAGGCCAGCGCCGCTTGGATGTCCTCGGGCTCAAGCTCGGGATACTCCTTGAGCAACTCCTCTTGAGGAGTCCCGGCGGCTAAGGCTTTAAGGACCTGCTCTACGCTGATTCGCAGCCCGCGGATGGTTGGCTTTCCTCCCAGGATCTTGGGATCAGCCTCGATACGCTCAGTGATCTTGGCCATCAGGTACCTCCACAAAGATCGTACAACGATCGATTCCGTGATTCAATTCCAAACGCGTGCAACTCGTCATCAAACACTCCACGTGAAAATGTGCGCACGGAGTGTAACGCCCATGAACAATGGCTGGGACTCGGACGATTCACCCGTGGCTAGGATACAAGGGCTTAAACGCTGCAACAGGTTTGCTGACCCCGGGAGCTACATCCTCGCCAACCCCACAACCAAGCGATTCTCGAGGAAGAAGCGCCCTGGGCGCACGTCAAAACTCGAGAAATAGGTATTGTGTCCCTGTATTTTCGGTCCGGAAAGCCTCGAGAGAGACTTTGCGCACTCCGACGGCAACAACTCAACACAATTGCACTAGTGTTGAGTAACTGGGCTGAGGGTTGCTGTACGGACCGGAGACTTGAAGTCCTGGGCATGTTGCCAGTGCCTGGGCTAGAATAATACGCAACATGAAGCTGCACGAAGATGGTCTACGCCTTTCTGCGAGTGATCTCGGCAACCACTTGGGTTGTCGGCATCTGACGTATCTCGATCTCTGTGTCGCACGAGGAGACCTCGAGGCGCCAGCCTACAAGGATCCGGCGCTGGAAGCTCTTCAAGAACGGGGATTCCAACACGAGAAGGCGTACATTGAGCATCTGCGGGAGCAGGGGCTGTCCACTGTCGAATTGCCTGAACTGGACAATCCGGAAGCGCAGCTCGAGGCCGCTCGCCAGGTCATGCATCGTGGCCCCGATGTCGTTGTCCAAGCCACGCTCTTAAGCGAGGGATGGATGGGGCGCACTGATGTTCTGCGCCGGGTTGAGACGCCCTCGCGGCTCGGCAGCTACTCCTATGAGGTTGCCGACACGAAGCTCGCGCGGGAGACACGGGGGAGAACGATCCTTCAGCTCTGTCTCTATTCAGACCTCCTCCGTGACATCCAAGGGAGGCTGCCTGAGGAGATGCACGTAGTTCCCCCGAGTGTTGACTTCATGCCCGAGACCTTCCGCGTCGAACAGTATTTGGCCTACTACCGCCTCGTGCGCACTCGCCTCCAGACAGCGATCGGGCAGGGTGACTGGGCCGGCGGGGAGACGTACCCGGAGCCTTGTGATCAGTGCAGCATCTGCCGCTGGTGGCGTCATTGTGACCAGAAGCGCCATGAGGACGATCACCTCTCGCTTGTCGCCGGGATCAGGAAACAGCAAATTGCCGAACTGCAAGACTGCTCAATCGACACTCTCGAAACGCTGGCAACAGCGGTATTTCCGCTCAACCCCGCGCCAGGGCGCGCCGCGCCGGAGACCTACGAACGCGTGCATCATCAAGCCCGCGTCCAACTTGAGGGACGAACGGAGAGGCGCCCCGTCCACGAGACGCTTCCACTCGAAGAGGGCTTTGGCCTGTTCCGTCTGCCTGAACCGACACAGCTCGACATATTCTTCGACTTCGAAGGGGCGCGGTTCGTCGGGGATGAGGGCCTGGAATACCTCTTCGGATACGTCTCACTCGATGAAACCGGGAAGGCGCGGCACCAATCCCTTTGGGCTCTGACGCCGCCCGAGGAGAAGGCAGTCTTTGAGCAATTCATTGACGACGTGATGGAGAGATGGGAAAACAACACAGGCTTCCACATCTACCACTACGCGCCCTACGAGCCGGCTGCTATCAAGCGGCTAATGGGGCGGTACGCAACGCGTGAGGAAGAAGTTGATCGTCTGTTGCGTGGAGAACGCTTCGTCGACCTATATGCAGTCGTACGTCAATCGGTGCGGGCCAGTGTTGAATCCTACTCAATCAAGGATCTCGAGCCTTTCTACGCGTTCCAGCGAGAGGTCGACCTTCGCGAAGCATCCTGGAATCTGCGTGCGCTTGAGCACGCACTCGAATTCCAAGCGCCGGATGCTATTACCGACGAGATTCTGAGCGCTGTCGAGGGCTACAATCGCGATGACTGTTTCTCGACACTCGCTCTGCGCGAATGGCTGGAAGAGCTACGCTCCGGAATGGTTGCTAATGGGCACCGAATTCCGCGTCCTGAGCATGGTGAAGGCTCACCGAGCGAGGCAATGGATGAAGCCATGACGCGCGTTCATGAACTCGCTGAGCAGCTTACACAGGGGATCCCCGTCGATCGGAACGAACGTTCTGACGAACAGCAAGCGCAGTGGATTCTTGCACAGCTTCTTGAATGGCACCGCCGCGAGGACAAAGCCATCTGGTGGGAGTACTTCCGATTGGTCGACTTGACAGAGGAAGAGCTTCTGGACGAACCGAATGCCATCGGTAGACTGAGTTTCGTGGAGCGTATCGATGAGGTGGGCCGAGGCAGCGTAGTCGATCGGTATCGATATCCCCCGCAAGAGACGAAGCTGCATAGCGGAGACAACGTTCTGACACAAGACATGGAGGGCAAGGTTCTCGGAGAGGTCATCCTCCTGGACCCCGTGAACTGCACGGTCGATATCAAGAAGGGACCCACGAAGGCTGAAATACAACCAACGTCCGTGTTCGCACACGACATCGTTGGGACAAAGCCGCTACGTGAAGCTCTCTTCCGGATTGGAGAATGGGTCGCAAAGAACGGAATCGACGCGCCTGGGATGTACCGCGCGGGGCGAGATCTCCTCCTCAGATTGCCCCCCCGGCTTCGTACTGGGGCAATCGAAGCGGTGATTGAGGATTCGAATGCAGAGCTTGACGCGGCTCAACGTTTGGTCCTGGAACTCGACAGTGGCATGCTGCCGATTCAGGGGCCGCCAGGATCTGGAAAAACCTACACCGGCGGTCGGATGATCTGCGAAGCTGCGAAGGTGGGGAAGAAGGTTGGAATCAGTGCCGTGAGTCACAAAGTGATCCGCAATCTGCTCGATGCCGCTGTTGGGGCCGCAGGGGACATGGGCATAGAGCTGCGGTGCGTGCAAAAGGTGAGAGAGAAGAGTGATGGAAAAAACCCGGAAGTGATCATCGAAACGAACAAGAGCGCTGATGTGTTCTCGATGCTTGAAAGTGGTGAGGCCAACGTTGCTGCCGGCACCGCCTGGCTTTGGTCTCGAGAAGAGGCAGAGGCCGCTGTCGACATCCTATTCGTTGATGAGGCTGGGCAGATCTCTCTCGCCAACACCGTCGCATTGTCGCAAGCCGCAAAGTCCGTCGTGCTTCTCGGCGATCCCCAACAACTCGAGCAGCCGAAACGTGGCAGTCATCCCGACGGCACCGATGTCAGCGCGCTGCAGCATCTGCTCGGCAAGCATCAGACTATGCCGTCGGATCGCGGACTCTTTCTAGCGACGACGTGGCGACTGCATCCGGCCATCTGTGCGTTCACGTCGGAGGTGTTCTACGAGCGGAGACTGAACTCCCGTGAAACACTTGACCTGCAGGCTGTGCTTGGCAAGTCGTCGTACACAGGGGCGGGGCTGTGGTTCGTTCCAGTTGAGCACGTGGGCAACTGCAACGAATCGCAAGAAGAAGCTGATGTCGTGGCTCGCCTTGTCAACGAACTAACGACCAGTGGGATGAAGTGGATAGACAAGGAAGGCGCGATGCATCCCCTGGGTCTCGATGACGTGCTGATCGTCGCTCCTTACAACGCCCATGTCGCAGCTATCCTCGAACGTCTACCGGAGGGCGCGCGCGTAGGAACGGTAGACCGATTCCAAGGGCAAGAAGGGCCGGTCGTGATCTACTCCATGGCTACATCCTCGCCCGAGGAGGCGCCGCGCGGAATGGAGTTTCTCTACAGCCTAAGCCGCCTTAACGTTGCTACATCCAGAGCCCGCTGCGTCTGTCTCCTTGTCGCGAATCCGCGGCTTCTTGAGCCCGATTGCCATTCGCCAAGACAGATGAAACTCGCGAACGCCTTCTGTCGATACCAGGAGATGGCCCATTGTGGCATGGATTGACCTGCTCCACAGGAGCCTTTGTTCAACATAAATGGTATTGTGTTGCAAACACTACCGGAGGCCGCAACCGATGGAACCTTTTTTGGAATGCGTTCGGAGCCTGCCCTTAGTCTTTCAACTCAGGCATACACCTCGGAACAGACCTGGCTGTAAGCTCGTTTCTACTGTACCGAGCTAGGGCTTGACAGTTAGGTTCTTGACAATTTCAGATAGCACCTTGTGTTGATTGGCCAGGTCTTTAAGTGACGCTGCGAGGTTCTGAATTTGCCGAAGAAGGTCTCCTTGATCCGCATACGCTCTCACGAGGGTTCCCTTGTAGGATGAGAGAGACAAACTGCCCTCAACTCTGGTTTCCTTGCGTGCTCCAATTCGTCGATAGCAGAGAACGTAAGCAATGTTGTCACCGAGCTTTGCAAACGCCTCATGGCCTGCGTTCCCGATATGCCATTCACGTTTCTCTCCAGGCCCCATCGATCCAAGTTTCCACGTTGTGTTGGCGTTCTCTACGAGGGTTTGAACGCCTTTGTCATCGATTACCCGCAGACCGGATGGGAACCTTAGCCTCACTTCGTTAACCGCGCCTTGACCCGTGTTCTCGAGACGCATGTTCAGGATTCCTGTCGCCCCCCTTGGAACAACAGAGAGGCGGAGATGTCCTTCTAGGTACGCCCTCCTCATAGCAGTAACGGAAGCACGAGAGAGGAATGCTTGCCACAGAATGAACAACGCCACAAGGAACTGCGATGAGCCTAGTACTATGACTGAAATCAGCGTATCTGACATGTTCTTCCCCTCCTACGACTAGATTATCGAAGTGAGTATACTTGGGTTGCTATGGTAAGTCAGGTTCTTGCAGGAGGGAACACCTATTCTGCTGAGATCAGAGCGCACCAAAAGACGATGTGCGTAGGCCTAAGCTATCTGCTGGAAGATCTCAAGGTCCAAAGCTCTCCTGTGGATATCATGACAATAGGAGAGGCAGAATCAAGATACGTCGGTGTTAATCGGGAAATGACACTTGTAGGCAAAGCCAACTCCCCTTCTGATCTCTCACTACGCGATGTTGTTGGCTGGGTCACAAGCATCCTCCGTCTGTTCGACCTTGATCCGACGACTGGACAACACTGGGATAGTATCATTGTCGACACTGACCGTGGCTCAAGTGCAAGGCAGTGGAAGATAGTGAGCAAGTCAGTACCGTTTGTTGCGTTTCCGTAGTGTGTCACTCGATGGGTTGCTCAGTCGCTTGACAATCCTTCCCAGCTATTTGCGGAAGGAGACTATAGTGTTACGCGCTATTCAGCATTCGTTTCACGGGAGATGGCTCTTACCTGTTCCTCTATGGCCGAGATTTGCGGAAGTTCTTTCCCCGCTGCGACTTCGAGTTTGCGAGCCATTGGAAAAACGCGGTGGTGTAACGAGCCTACGGCGGCATTGTACTTCTGAACCGCTAACCTCAAACCTTTACCAGCATCTTGGAAGTGATCTACGAACGTACAAAGGCGGGTGTATAGCTCTACGCCTGATTTGACCATCTCATTCGCGCTCTCGGAGATCTCGTATTGTTGCCATCCATAGGCAACAGCACGCAGCAGGCTGAGCATCGTGAGCGGTGCTGCAATCAGTACGCGGTGCGCGAGAGCAAATTCGAGAAGGGTTGGGTCAAGCTCAAAGGCAGTTGAAAGACAGGCCTCGTTACCAACAAACATGATGACAAGCTCGGGTGCGTGGTCAACCTGCTTCCAGTACTGCTTGCGATCAAGATCGCGGATGTGTTTCCTTATGCTCGTCTTGTGCTTCTCCAGCAAATCTTTGCGTTCCTGTTCGTTCGTAGTCTCGTGTGCAGCGAAATACGCGTCCATTGGTGCTTTGGAGTCTACTGGGAGGCTGCCCTGGTTCGGGAGCCGCACGACCATATCAGGGACGCCTTCTCCCGTTTGGTACTGCTCCACAAAGTCGACATGTTGAAGCATCCCTGCTAACTCAACGACTCGCCGAAGCTGAAACTCACCCCAGCGTCCCCGTATGGTAGGGGACTTTAGGGCACGAGTAAGGTCAATTGTGGTGTCATGCAGCTCAGATTGCGCTTTTACAAGATCCCCAAGATGGCTCTTCAAACTTTCATAAGCGCCTGCGCGTTTTTCCTCAAGCTTCCGCACTTCCTCGTCCATGGTCTTTAGCGTCTTTCCAAGGGGCTCAACTAGGTTCATCAACTCCTCTTTGTGGGTCTTCCAGTCACCGCGGACACCTGTGAGCAGGGTGTTCAACTGCTCGCGGGCCCGGTCCAAGAACGTATTCGCATTGTCTCGCAATACCTGGCTTCCCAAAGCCTCGAAGGTGTCCCGAAGCTGCTTCTCGGCCGAACTAAGCCATTGGTTCTTCTCAGCGCTCACTTCAAGTTCCTTCTGTTGTTCTATCGCTTTTATCTTCAACGCTTCGTTTTCATTCTTCAATTCTTTTTCAGTCCGCCTTCCACGTATTAGGGCAGACATGAAGCCAAGCACCAACCCCACGATCAACCCCAAGAGTAAGAGCAGCCATTCCATTCTGACTCCACCTCCTTACAACACAATAGCCAAGCTTATCCTGTCTTCGGGCAAAAGACATATTCGATGGCGAAGGATGCTTAAGTGGTGTGACAAACGTAGTACAGATGGTGGAATGCAGAATAAGACGGCATTAATAAACGTTGACAGGTAGTTCATGCAAGGGTACGCTAATTGTGTACGACGAGAAAAAGGAGACGTATCATTGGTCATCTTTCTTATCTTAGCGTGTTTAGTCGTTCTTATTGTTCTATGGAGAAACGGCTTCTTCCGAAGATCTCCAGCTGTTTATCGGGAATCACAGACAGAACGCAAGAAAGGTGACGGAGCCAACGGGGAAAGGGACGTCACGAAAGTAAAGGAGCTCGTACTTCTTGTAGGTGAGGTTCAAATTCCAAAGTGGCAAGCTAGTTGGTATGCAAGATGGGACGAAGTAACGCCACGACATCGTGAGTTCTACCAATATTGGCGAGAGCACTTAGAAAAAGGCGATTTCGTCAATATTGGAGAAAACGTTGGTTACGTGTTTATACATATGAAATTGGCAATAAATCGCTTCAAAAAGGATAAGAATATTGAGTATCTGCGGGAATGCTTCGAGAAACTACAGAGGGCCTATGGTGAAAAGAAGGATGTGCAAATGTTTCTGGGTGGGTGGTTGCTACATGCATATCTGTTTTTGGATGACTTTGACAGGGCATGGGGCATCAGGAAAGACATGGGATTTTATGACTTCCTCGACATAAGCGATGTCATCTTCTTTGGTAAAAAGTGCGGTGGCATATCAATTGATGGTCAAGCTGTAATGAGCATATTGAAAGGCAAGCCTGAGATCCTTACAGAGTTTGGCAAGGACTACCAAAGAGAGATCGCCAATGTCGCTACCGGATTTCTCAGCAGTTATCACGAAAAGCATGGCAAGAATCTGATCGAATCTCTCTATGAACGGTTTACTTCTTTATCCCCGTCCGAGGAAGCCAAGAAGCCAAACTACACAAAAATAATCGCTCTATTCGACGCTCCTTCGCCACGCATATGTTCAGATAGTGAACTTAAGAACGGAGTGTTCACTCAGGACATTTGCTCCGCAGTATCCGGCCCAGGACACGGTGCCACACGCGTGACGTCCCTTTCCCCAGTGATCCAGTACGCTACGATTTCCCAAAGCATAGAAGAGGCGATCAAGGCCGTACTACGAAAGGTGTTAAGAGAGTGTGAGAACGTACTTCGAGAGGAGAGGGGTTTACCTAGAGTTGGCGAAGACTGGTTCAGCGAAACACAGCTTTTCAAGAAACTGTGCGAAGCTTTTCCAAATGAACGAGTAGTTCATCATGGGCAGCCAGCATGGCTTGGGGAGCAACATCTCGATGTCTACTTCCCTTCAAGAAAGGTTGCTGTCGAGTACCAAGGCGCTCAACACCAACAACCGATTGACTTCTTCGGGGGAGAAAAGTCTTTTAAGAAACAGCAAGAATACGATATGAGAAAGAGGCGCTTCTGTGAGAAACATGGATGTAGACTGATATACGCCTATCCAGGTTACAACATCAGCGATATCGAACGCCAGATTAAAGAAGACCCTACGGACAAAGAGGCAACATGTGTTGAGAAAGGTGAGAATAGTGGATAAGCCAGGATTCTACAAAGGAAAACCCCTGTCAGACTACGACGGGGAGGTTATGGCACTGAAGCGCGACAAAGAACTAGACAAGGCAGAGGAGCTTCTCCTGCACCTTGTCGCTGTCGCTGAGGAAGCTTCCAAGGCTCCAGGCAATGCGGGACTGTATGTCAGCGTTTGGTATCACCTTGAGCTTGCTAAGATCTACCGCAAGAGACGGGATTACCAATCTGAGATAGACATACTTGAGCGAGCATGTAACCGGAGACATCCTCCGGGCGTGACGCCACGACGCCTCATGGAGCGACTGGAGCAAGCCAGGCAAGCCGCAGGAGTGAAGTCACCTCTTCTGAAAGTTCGGGGTGAAGTGGAAGATGAAATTCTGGAAGAGTTTGATGCGTGGCGCAAAGGAAGGCTTAGCGAGAACCAGACTTGCGCGGACGGTTGATGCCCATATTGCTTTGACACGCATAATTACCAAAGGCACACTCTCCTGAGCGTAGCCTTGGGTCACGTCCGTCAATGTGGTGTATTGATATCGCACCATCTTCGTTGCCTGATC
>CAZOUO010000030.1:0-22030 GCA_964582975.1 uncultured Thermotogae bacterium
TTTCAACCTCTTCACTCATCGACACCTCGTTACACCACATGTGTGGACTCTACCTTTGGAGGTGATGCGGCCGTGAAAATGGTTTTTCAGGGTCAAGAAAAGGAAGTCGAGCCCGTTTCTTTCACCGAGCTGGAAAACCCATGGTCTGAGTATAGCCTGCCGGATGGCTCTATACTTCGAGTACGACAAGTTCTTGGTGCTGTCTACCGGGTTGAGGGAGAGACTACCGATGATGGTCTTCCGGTCTACATTATACGAAGCCAGACTGCGGTAATCCTTCGAGAAACCGGAGAAGACGAAGCAGGGGCAGAAGAATGAGCGAGCTTGTATCAACCATAGGTGCAGTTAGGGTGTCCTCTTCTCTCTACGAAGTAGAGACACCAGACGCGCTCGGTACGACTGGGGGGAATAGCAGCTGGGGAGTGGAGCCGCACCAGACAGCATTTTCTATCTCTGATACGCATCCAGGCCATCCAGTTTGGGAAGAAACTGTTCCGGCGCGACAAGAACTTAGGTTGCCAGAGAGCGCAGAGCGCAAAAGGTATGAGAAGAAAGTTTCGAGGGATCTCGCGCACCTATTGACCAAAACAAAGAAGTACATTTCGATTACTTCTTCTAATCTTGATGAGGATACTTGGCTTGAACCAAAACTGCTTTCTGCCATTAGCCGCGCAGCTCGAAAGGGAGTAAAGATACGTCTGATTATTGGCCCAAATTCTAATCAAAAATCCATTCGCCGTCTTCTTGGGCTTGGCGTGGAGATCTATGTTGCCAGAAAGCCGCCTTTGATCGATTTCGCAGTCACCGATAATAACCACATCAGATACGAAGGAATCCATAGGGAAGCCACTACTCCAGTTCCCCGCAATAAAGTATTCCTGCATATGCCAGAATCTGCAGCCAGACTGAAAACGATGTTTGAGGAGCTGCGTATGCAAGCCAGGAGCCAGAATTACGAGAAGGACTCCAATATGAACAACTTCACTCAAATCATTAATGACTGAGCTGGTGTTGGCGTTTACTGCCCTCACATTTTCTGTCTTGCTGAGCAATAACCTTGTGCTCAAGAGGCGAATGGACCAATTGAGCAAGGCTGGGAATTACGCATTGAATGTTACTTTCTGGTTCTGTCTTGGAGGGAGTTTCTTGTTGCCGGCTGTTGCCTCCTATGTAGCAATTACCTCTTGCGATCTCAATTGGGTTGAACGAGCGTTTTTGGCCCTTGTTGCCGTTACCTCAACTGCTGTCTTCATAGGAATCATCTTTGTACGGCGGAATATAGCTGACATAAGTGTTCTGCAGACAATTGACACTGAACAAGAAAAGGAACTTGGGGCTTAGATCATCTATGATATCTAGGGCAATATCTCCACCTGTTTTCCAGAGCGGCCATTAGCATTATGCCTTTGGATATTGGTTGATGAGTCTGATAAGGCCCAGCACCACAATTGCCCAAATAATCTAGGAAACCTGAATTAGAAGCATAAGAACGCTAGACATTTTGGCCTCCTTCTTCTAAAGAGATATAGGGCATATCCACCCCTCTCCCGAAGGAAGCCTAGTTGTAGCATCTTATGTCGGCCAACTAGTATGGCCGCCCCAGAATTTCAAAGCCCCCTCAATCTTTTCTCAGAACAAAAAGGGAGTATACGCAGAGATAGCCGCTTATTCAAACGGATAAGCTAGTCACATGTCCCCACAAGTAGACACGCAACCTTACGAGTTCCGGGATCGGTCACCCCAGGCTCCCTCCAAGGTGGATACGAACCTGTCGCTATTCCTTGCTCGCCATTTCCAGTACCGCCCGCACGGCCCACGGCTTGTCGGCCAGTTTACCGGGCAGGTAGACCGGTGGGTGATCCACATCGTAGGTGGCGTTGACGGCGTTGCCTTGGGGCGGCAGGTTGACTCGCACCCACGGCACGCCACCGGCCACGGCGGCGTTGACGATGTCCGTGGTGTGCTTGTTGTGCCACCACGCCGGCCCGCCGCGGGGCCCCCCCTCCGGGTGGTGGTAGGTGGGAATGTCAGCCTGGCTGTCCGGCGGCTGTGCGTGGTCCCAGGTGGCTTGCAGTCTCAGGTAGTCGCCTCGGAACTGCCCGATGAAGTTGATCGCTTCCCGCTCGGCCCACCAGTCAAGGTTCTCCGGCGAGTCATCCTGCCACGTCGCCTCCCGACCGAAGATCTGCTTGACGGTGTTGTACTTCTGCAAGTCTCCGGCCAGGTATCTTGGGCCGTGGCAGGTGACGAAGCTGTTGGGAGGGCCCTCGCCATCCACGATGTACTTGATGGCAAGTTCGGGGTGGCGCCCCGCACACCCGGCGGCCGCGGTGATGCCGTAGGATTGACTCCGCAGGCCAACGTTCTCGGCGATGACGTAATCCAGCGCCATGACGTACTCAACGATCTTGGCCAGGCCGTCCTGGTGGCGATATCCGTTGTAGTCCTCCTCACCCTCCGATCGGAGATCCTCCGGCGCCTTTTCATCCACGCGGCCCGCGGCGTTGAACGCGACGACAACCATGCCAGCCTCGGCCAGCATCTTCGTCTCCTGGCCGTGCACCTCCATCCGGCCGGGATTGATGCCGCCAGGTACCAGCACCACGGCAGGAAAAGAGAGGTTCGGATACAAGGCTGGGTCGGGTCGGCAGATCTGACCGTAGATCCGGTTGCCGGTAGGGCCGAGCAACGCAAAGGCCTCGATGACCGTGGTGTAGGACGTGCCAAATAGCTCCGAGCTGGTTGTGTACGCTGCCAGCGACACCAGCACGACAACAAGCAATGCCACAATTGCTATCGTGCGCCGCCCCGTTGCGTGTCTTCTCCTCATCGATACGCTACCTCCTCTTTCGTGGGCATTTCGCCAAAGGTCTCAACATCACAACTTTGCCATCCACTTCTGGATCGCATTTCGATGCTTGTCATAGTCGTCTCGCAAGCCAGCTACGGTATTTTCTACGGTGATCGTTGCCCATTCGTGCTTCACTGCGGTGTCCTTGCACCACTGCGACGGCGTCAGTGAAAGCAGATAGCCTTTTAGCTCATTGAACGACGTATCGAGTTCTCCAAGGAGTTCTTTTCGGTACGTTGACGCGTATTTCTTAACGGATGCTGCGTTCACGTTGCGAAAATCGTTGTGATCATCATCGAGGTAGAACGGTCTCACCCCGCGAAGGATGTCGCGACAACCCTCAATCGTGTAGCGATTCCAGCCGATGAGGTGGGCCACGACGTCACGGGCAGACCAGCCGTTCATCGTTTCAAGGAACAGATCCTCGGGCAGCGCCTCAATCCAGACCTTAAACCGCTCGACAGCTCGCTCGAGCTCTCTCAGCCGACATCCTGAGGAAGGAACGGGGTCGTTTCCCGCCATCGGACCCCCACGTTCTAGACCGCTTGTACTTCAGCGACGCCTGGGACCTGCTCCTTGAGCATGCGTTCGATGGTCTCCTTCACGGTCATCGTGGCCATGGGGCAACCCTGACAGGCCCCTTCCAGCCGTACCCGGACTACACCGCCCTCGGTGACTTCCACCAGTTCCACGTCGCCTCCGTCGGCCTGAAGCGCCGGCCGGATGTTCTCTAGCGCTTGTCGGACTTCGTTTTCCATGTGAATTGCCTCCAATCCGTGTACTACCGCGAATGATTCCGCGACGATACGCCACGGCGTGGCTTCAAGGATACCTGCACGCACTCATTTCTTCGAGTTCTGGGGTTTATTCCAATTCGAACCATCTAGAGCGTCTCTGGCTCTGAACAAATCATAAGAGTAAGCTGGGAGACGCTCCGAAGACAGTGTTCGGGTATCATCGTTTAAGTCCGACTTAGTCTCCTCGGATGGATGAAGACACGCAAAAATGGAGAAGGAGGGCCATGGACGAAGAAAGGTTTCGCGAGTTTCTGGAAGAAAGGAAGCTCTCCGAAGACAAAATCGAGCAGGGCATTTCAATTGTGGCGCGGTTCGAGGGGTTTCTGAATGAATCCGATCGACCAGGAACGGTGGAGCAAGTACGCAGGGAGGATGTTCACGCGTTCTCGCAAGTTCTCATCAAGGAGAAACTCAATACCTTTGACAACTTCGTCGCGCTTGCGCGCTACGGCCAATTCGCGAACAACAACACACTCTATGTCGCCACGATCGAACTGCTCGACGGCAGCGAGGCGCTGGAGAATCTGTACGAGAAACTCGCTGAGGAGATCGGCGAGGAATGTCGGGATGAGATCTTCGACGGCCTCGATCTGCCGCCGTTGGGAACGCCAAACACACAGAAGCCGCGGCTGACTGAAACTGTCCTCGATCGTATGGAACACGCGGTGGGACCCCAGACGTGCAAGAGGATTCTGGGAAGCGGCCTGCGCACGTTGCCGGATGAAGGGTACCTTAAGGCGAAGAAGAAGTACCTTGAGGCCGGCAGCCTCGATGCGTACTTGGAACGCAAGGGCAAAGATTTCATCGCCGAACTGGAAAAGATCAGGGATGAAGGGGGCCTATTCTTCACCCAACCAATCACGGACGCGGTAGTCGACTTCGTGCGCAGGCACCCGGAGATCATGCAGGGCGTTCGCAAAGGCAACGTCCTCTACGAGGCGAAGATCCCCTACATGACAGTCGAGTACCTCGCCGAGACCGACGAGCGAATGAAGCGGTACACCTACTGCCATTGCCCGTGGGTGCGGGAGGCCATACGAGCAGGGGACGTCAATGTATCTCCGGTGTTCTGCAATTGCAGCGCCGCGTTTCACAAGAAGCCCTACGAAGTGATCTTCGGCCGGCCCCTAGAGGCTGAGGTGCTTGAAATAGTTCTCAAGGGTGACCCCTGGTGCCAGTTCGCCATCCACCTTCCCGAGGATGTGGTGTGAAACAAGGAGCGGCCGTGAGTCCAATCAGGGCGAACCGCCAGCCTCCTCAGTGCTTTCGTAGTGGATCGACTGATCGATGCGCCGGAAGTCCTCGAATCGATAGCCCTGCTCCTCGAGGCGCGCGACGATCTCCGCGAGCGTGGCATCCGGAAGGCTCGGCGTCCGGCTGAGGATCCATCCGTATTTGTAGGACGGATGGCCAACTACGGCGCACTGATAATCCGGATCGAGGTCGATGATCCAGTAGTCGCCGGGAAACAGCCAGAAACCGAGGAATCGTACGAAGGAGACCTTCAGCTTGGTCGGCTGCTTCGGATTGGGAATCCAGGCGCGGCCGGTCGCGCGATTCAGATTTCCGTCAGCGTCGTAGCACGTGTTCACGACCTGGATCTGGCCGTTTTCGAGGAGCGTGTATTCGGCCGTCGTCCCTTGAACGCAGCGGCGTTCGAATGTCGTCGGAATGCTGGCGATCGCGTACCAGCGCCCCATGTACCGCTCGACGTCGACGGAATCGACGACCGTCGGAGTCTTCTTGTCGGCGAGCCCGAGAAGCCCCACCCCCAATAGTATCGCGATCATGATCACTGCCCCCCTTGTGTACACGGCCTGATCCCCCCTTTCTTGCTTCCTAGCTTACCAAAAAGTGTCTGCATTATGAAATACGTGTGTTGGCTTCGCAAACGGAGGTTCTTTAACTCGCTTACCGGGTCGTACTACAACGCCAGGGCCGGACGCTCGCGTAACACTTGGTCGAAGGCTGCCCGAAGCTCTTGCACGGGAAACGTCCACGGATCGGGCAGGCCGTAAACAAACGAGATGTTTCCTGGTGGACCCGCGGCCTGGACCGCTGCTAATGGATCGTATTCGGCGGCAAGCGACTCCTCCTTTCGCAATTCCGGTCCTGGGACTTTCGCTTGCTACGCAAGGTGGAGCAAAATCTTCATTGCGCTAACCTCACGCGGTTGCGGCCCGCCGCCTTGGCAGCATACATCGCCTCATCTGCCGCCCGCAGCAACCCCTCCTCTGTTTCAACGTGATCGGGGTACGTAGCAATCCCAGCCGAGAGCGTAGCGGAGAGATTTGAGCCTGCCCATTCCACGTGCAGCTCCCCAAAGCCCAGGCGAAGTTCGTCGGCACGCTGGCACGCATCCTCAAGAAGCACTCCCGGCAGAACCACTACGAATTCGTCTCCCCCGTATCGACACGCGATGTCCCCTGCCCGGGTGTGGGTATCCAGGAGCCTCCCCAATGCCTGCAACATGAGGTCCCCTGGCTTGTGGCCAAACGTGTCGTTGATCGTCTTGAAGCGGTCGATATCGAGCAGGATCACAGCAACCGGATACCCCTCTCGAGCTGCCTTCGCCAGTTCCCTTGGTAGCGTCTCTTCCAAGTAGCGTCGGTTGAACAGGCCAGTGAGCGCGTCCCGAATCGCTTGTTCGCGAAGCTTGGCCTGCAGGGCCTCGATTTCTGTCAATTGCCCTTTGAGGCGTCGGTTGGCCTGCTGCAGCGCGGTCTCGGCTTGGTATCGTTTCGTGATGTCCCGGAAAACGATGAATCTTCCGGGGAGGCGCTCACGACGATCGCGTAGAGGGGAGATCTGCACGTCCGCAAAGCAGGGCGTCTTCTTGTCCAGCAGGACTTCTACGTGACAGGCCGCATCATCGTGACACAATTCGAGGATCTCCGGCCATTTCGCCAGTGCCGCATCTGCAGATTGCCCGATGCTTGCAGCACTGACCCCTATGAATCGCTGCACAGCTTCGTTCGCATCAACAATCCTGTTCTGGACGTCCAGAACCAGCACGCCGTCACTCATGCGCTCGACGAGGGTATCGCGTGCGACAGGTACCAGATCGAACAATCGCAGGCCAAGAAAGCTCCACACGAGGATCAAGCCGGTGACCGCGAAACCCATGGGCGTCGTGTTCAGACCGGGAAGGGGAGAAAGCTCGAACACGTAGATGATGTTCCCGGCCCACGGTGCAATCATCGCCAGCAGCACAGACCCTGCTTGACGCCTGTGCAGAACAGAGGACCGAAAGGACGCCCTAATAAGAAGCGCACTCACCGCGAGCAAGTAGGCGTACGCAGTAGCGACCATGAAAAAGAACCATGCTCCGTGATGATAAATCAAAAGGTTGTTGCCCACCGGACTCGGCGCGAAACCCGACCATACCAGGCCGTGCCATTCGTTGGTTGCGGCCATGATGATATTCAAGACAGGGATTGTCCACATCAGAGCGACTTTCGGGCGCGTCAACCATGTGTCGCGGCGCGTGTAGCGCAGTACAAAGACGAGAAAAAGGGCCAAGACACTATTTGTTCCAACGTACTCTAACTTCGACCACAAGACCTTGGCGGACTGCCCGACAGCTGCCTGTTCCAGCGCAACGACCACGGCCCATTCGACAACCGCTAACATCAACAGCGCTAAAGTCGCTCCGCCGGGCGCCTGCCGCCGCCGCCAGGCCATCCCTGCGATCACCAGAGAGACACCCGCCGTCGCGATCAGGATGCTACTACCTAATGCCCATTGAAACTGCACGGCTTCCCTTCCTTTTCTCCTGAGTCGTTCTCAACGACCGACGGTCTGTTCGAACTTAACGTTGGTGCCTTCTGGGCACTTTCCGAATGGCCAATATTGGGAACTAATACTATAGTTCAAGCCGAGGCTCCGTACGAGTTTGCAGGAGAAGCAGGACTGGTCCTTGACCGAAAAGTTAGAGGGGAGGTTGTTCATGGCCGATGGAAGTCCACAGGTCTACCTGCTCCGCGAATGGGTGGCAGCGCTGCTCTCCAGCGCGGATACCTTGCTCGATGATGCCAAAAAAGAAAAGCTGCTGGAATCGTGTGGACGGACCTGCGCAGTTCACTACGGATCCATCAAGGCGGCACAGTCTATCGCAAAGAGCACGGCGAAGATTGACGATCTTGTGAAACAGGTGAATGAGAAGATCTCTTGGTGTGGAAAGTGGGTGAGGAAGAAAGACACGATCTCCAGCATCTGCACAAGCTGCGGATGTCCCCTGGTCAGAGAGGGACTCGTGACGTTGTCGCCGATCTTCTGTAATTGCTCGCGCGGCTACGTCAAAGCTGTCTTCGAAGTGATCTTGGGGAGACCGGTGATCGTGGATCTCGAGCAGGCGATCGGCCGAGGTGACAGAATATGTCGATACGTTGTCAAATCACGGTAGCGCTACCGTGATTTCGACACCGACGCAGCGACAAACAGCGCAGCTTCTCGGGCGATCATGGAGTTGCCAGAGCGAACGAGACCTCGGGTCGCGGAATTGGATGGCAGTCCCTCGAGTCTTGTTCCGCAAGTCCGTGGGAAGGACAGATGAATAGCCTGAACATCGATCCCCAACAGATGACGGCAGGCATAGTTGCCTTCTTGAGGCAGAAGGTTGAGGAACACCGATCAGACGGTATTGCCCTTGGACTAAGCGGTGGTGTGGATTCCGCCGTGCTAACAACACTAGCTGTTCGGACTGTTGGAACATCCGCGGTTCATGCGTTGAACCTCTACGACAGGGACAGCGATCCACGCTTCCTTAAGTTGGCAAGGGACCTGGCAGAGCAACTGGGAATACGCTTCGAAGCAAGAGACATTACGGCCGTCATGCGAGAACAGGGGGCCTACGCTTCCTCGATGGTACAGTTGGCAAGGTGCTGGCCAGGTGTGGCGAGGCGTATTGTTTGGGCAGCGTGGCATGGCTATCGTTTCCTGGCCAAAGAGAACCCGTTCAATCTCGTTCTCCGACAAGGAGAACCCCTGAAAGGCCGACTGGCTCGTGGGATCTATGATGTCCTGGCTGACTCAGTCGAGAGAAGCTTCAGCGCCAGGCACATCACGAGGCGAAGGCTGTTGGAAGACTCCGCCACCGAGAGGAATCTCCTGGTGGTAGGCGCCGCCAACAGGACCGAGTGGCTAGTCGGTTGGTTTGTCAAGGACGGGGTTGACGACCTTCCGATTGCACCTCTGCTGGGACTGTACAAAACGCAAGTTTATCAACTCGCACGTTTTCTCGAGGTCCCTGCGGTGATCGTTCAGCAAGCGCCCTCTCCCGACATGCTGCCTGGGCTGATTGACGAGGCCGCGCTCGGCTTCCGATACGAAACGCTTGATGCAGTCCTCAGTCACGTGGAACGAGGAACTGACAACAAAGCGGCGGCCGTCTTCGGCGTTTCGCCCCATGAGGTCGAGCAGATTCGCAAATTGTGGCAGCTATCCGCCTGGAAGCGTAGCACACGGCACGAGTATCCGCTGGTCCCTCAACAAATAGTCTAGAACGAAAGCGGAGAGAGTTCTCATGCCTGGCCTAGCAATTTAACAGTAACTACTAGAGTCCTCGCTCTTTTGAGTGGCCAGCCAAAGTCAACCTTGCCGAAAGTCTGCTAATGAAGAAACCAGGAATACAGGAGGAGCGACAAGACCTGATACTAAGGAAGCAAGGGGGCGATCTCTTTCTTGGTCTCCTGATGGCTTCCTCAGAGCTCAATGGGTGAGAGCATCCAGTTTCGCGCGCGCAGCACGGGTGAGACCAGCAACGACAAGGGTGTAGGACTCGTCGATCATCGCCTTGAGATCCTCATCGGAAACACTGCCATCGAGGGTGATCGTGTTCCAGTGGCGCTTGTTCATGTGGTAACCTGGGCTCACCGCTGGGAATGTCTCGCGCAGGAGCTCGGCGTGGAAAGGCTCACACTTCAAGTTTAGCCGCGGCGGATCATCCTGCGCCCAAAGCAGGGCGAACATCTTCCCCATCACCTTGTAAACGGGAAGATCAGGATCAAACGGTCGATCTTCCACCGCCCCGGATTTACTCATCAGATAGCCGTGCAATGCCTCAAGATCCATCTACCCACTCTCCGAAGATCGCGCTATCTCATTCTAACCGATCGGCAAAAAGACAGGAGTTCTTGTTGGTCTCGCCCTCTTTGGTTTGCTGTAGCCATTGGCGATTAGCTCTTCGCTTGACATCTTGGGAATAGCTTGCTATAGTGTAGTGGCCATGACAAGTAATTGTCACAGTGCTTTTGTCCGTAGACGTAAGGCCGGGTAGCCACTCGGTCTGTGCGTCGCTTTTTCTTCTCTCTTCTCAATTCCAAAGTGCCTGTACAGCCGGGAACGCTACCCGGCCAAGTCCTCAAAAAGGTTATCCATTTAATGTTGTGTAGGGCGTTACTTTATCACGTGGTAAGAGAAGTGGCTTGATGAAGAGAGGAAAAGAAAATGACAAAGAGTTGTGAAAAAGTGGTGTTAGCGTATTCTGGCGGACTGGATACCTCGGTCATCGTTCCGTGGCTGAAAGAGAACTACGATTGTGAAGTGATCACCTTCACCGGTGATCTCGGACAGGGTGAAGAAGAGTTGGTCGGATTGGAAGAAAAGGCACTCGCAAGTGGTGCGAGCAGAGCCTTCATTGCTGACCTGCAAGAGGAATTCCTTACTGAGTATGCGTTTCCCACCATGCAGGCCGGAGCGATTTACGAAGGCCTCTATCTTTTGGGCACTTCGTTTGCCCGACCGCTCATCGCCAAATACCTCGTAAAGGTTGCTGAAGAAGAGGGGGCTTATGCGGTGGCTCACGGTTGCACCGGCAAGGGGAACGACCAGGTCCGCTTCGAGCTTTCGGTCAAGGCCTTAAACCCGAAACTGCAGGTGATCGCTCCGTGGCGCGAGTGGGAGATCCGCTCTCGTGAGGACGCACTAGCTTTCGCAAATGCACACAACGTTCTAATTTCTGCCCCGGAGAAGTCCGTCTACAGCCGCGATCGCAACATCTGGCATCTGAGCCACGAGGGAGGCATCCTGGAAGATCCCTGGGCCGAGCCGGAAGAGGACATGTTCTGCCTCACCGTCTCACCGGAAGCTGCTCCCGACGGCCCTTGTTACGTGACGATCGATTTCGAGCACGGCTTTCCGGTGGCGATCGATGACAAACCGTTGGGGCCAGTGGAACTCCTCACGAAACTGAACGAACTGGCCGGTGCATACGGGGTGGGCCGCGCCGATCTCGTGGAAAACCGCCTTGTGGGCATGAAATCCCGTGGGGTCTACGAAACACCGGGAGGTACCGTCCTCTACACCGCACACCAGGGTCTGGAAAGCATCTGCCTTGACCGAGAGACCACCCACTACAAGCAGCTTGTTGGGCAGCGGTACGCTGAGTTGGTCTACTGCGGTCTGTGGTTTACCCCACTGCGTGAGGCCATGGACGCGTTCGTCGCCAAGACTCAAGAATCGGTGACTGGAACCGTGCGGGTCAAGCTCTACAAAGGAAATTGCATCGTGGTGGGACGAAAATCACCGTTTAGCCTCTATCGGGAGGACTTTGCAACTTTCGGCCAAGACGATGTGTACGACCAAAGCGACGCGGCGGGCTTCATTAACCTCTTTGGCCTGCCATTGAAGGTCAAGGCGCTGATCGACGCGGAAAACGGAACCCCAACGCCCCTCGCGACGCCGAACTACTCCACGTTCAAGCGGGACTGATGAAGACCGTTACCGACGTCAAGGAGGGTGGACCATGACATTGTGGGGAGGACGTTTCACCGAAATGCCCGATGCGTTGATGCGAAAGTTTGGCGACTCCATCGCCTTCGATCAGCGGCTGGCCGCAGCCGACATCCAAGGGAGCATCGCCTATGCGAACGCCTTGGAGAAGGTGGGGCTGCTCGACCCTGTAGAATGCAACCAGCTCATCGCCGGACTTGAGCAAGTGCGCACCGAGTTTGACGAAGGCACTTTTCAGATCCATCCAAGCGATGAGGACATCCACACCGCTATCGAGCGGCGGCTGGGAGAGGTAGCGAGGCCGGTTGCGGGAAAGCTGCACACGGGGCGGTCCCGCAACGACCAGGTGACAACAGATCTGCGGCTCTACATGCTGGAGGAGACAACCGTATTACGCCTGGCGATCAGTGCTCTGCAAGAGACCATCATTGAGAAAGCCGAGGGCCATCTCGGGATCATCATGCCAGGCTACACTCATCTGCAACCGGCGCAACCGCTGCTGTTTAGCCACTGGCTGATGGCCTTCTTTTGGAAGTTCCAGCGCGATCGCGAGCGGCTGGACGAGCTAGCACAACGCACGCGGATCTGCCCACTCGGGGCAGGGGCACTGGCCGGGAATCCTTTCGGCATCGACCGCCAAGCGCTCGCTGACAATCTGGGCTTCGATGCAATCTCACAGAACAGCCTGGATGCGGTCGAGGACCGCGATTATGTGGTCGAATTCCTGTCTTGGGCGGCACTGGTTCAGGTCCACTTAAGCAGCCTTGCGGAGACCCTGATTGTCTGGGCGAGCCACGAGTTTGGCTTCGTGGAGCTTTCGGAGGCGTATTCCACGGGGTCCAGCATCATGCCACAGAAGAAGAACCCCGATTCCCTGGAGCTCATCCGTGGAAAGAGCGGAAGGATCCTCGGACACCTCGTTGGGTTCCTCGGCACGCTAAAGGGACTGCCATCCGGCTACAACAAGGACTTGCAGGAGGACAAGGAGGCACTGTTCGACGTGATCGATACGTTGAAGCTAGAGGTGCCCATCGCCGCCGGTATGATCCGCACCCTGAAAGTGAACGCGGCCCTCATGGCCACCGCTCGTGATGACATGATGCTTGCCACCGATTTGGCCAATTATCTCGTCAAAAAGGGAGTACCGTTTCGCGAGAGCCATCAGCTGGTGGGGCAGGCGGTGAAGCGTGCAGAGAAGTTGGGTGTGCCTCTGAGAGACCTCCGTTTAACCGACTATCAGTCCATCCACCCTGCATTTACCGAAGATGTGTACGCAGTCTTTGACTTCCAACGCTCGGTGCAGGCCCGCACCTCAGTAGGTGGCACGGCGCCGGATACAGTACGCGCTCAGATGAAGTTGGCATGGATGCTTCTTCCGACGGACAACGGTCAGATTCACTCAGAGGAAATGAAGGAGGTTTAAATGTCAGCATGTCCAGAATGCGGCAGTGTGTTGGAGTTGGGTCCGGATGTGATCGCGCACGAAATAATCGACTGCCCCACTTGCGGAATCGAGCTGGAGGTGATGTCGGTGGATCCTATCACAATAGAGCTGGCCCCTCAAGAGGAGGAGGATTGGGGGGAATAGGGTAACGGGAAAGGGGAGACTTTCTTCTTTATCCTACCTTCTCCTCCATACGGAACCTATGACAAAGCTAGGGCTGATTTTCTCCCGGATACGGTATGAGGAGAAACTGCTCATTCAGGCAGCACAACGCCGCGATGACGTGGATCTCGTGCTACTCAACACCAATAGACTAGTGCTCGACCTCGATGCTTTGCCCGAAGTGGACGTGGTTTTGGATCGGGAGATCTCCCAATCACGCGCGCTGCACGTCCTCAACATGCTTGAGCGAAACGGAATCAGAACGATCAACAGCTTCGATGCCGCACGCATCGCCGGTGACAAAGTGTTGACCTCGAACTGCCTGTGGAAAGCAGGAGTGCCCACCCCGCGGGTCAAGATTGCGTTTAGCCAGCAAAGCGCCCTGAACGCCATTGAGGTGTTGGGGTATCCGGTGGTGCTTAAGCCCGTGGACGGTTCTTGGGGCCGGCTGATGGCAAGGATTGAAAACCGCACCGCAGCCGAGGCTATCCTTGAGCACAAGGCGCATTTAAGTTCCTATTACCACGGCATCTTCTACTTGCAGGAATATGTGAACAAGCCGGGGCGAGACATCCGTGCATTCGTCATCGGTGGGAAAACGGTCTGCGCGACGTACCGCAGTGCTGACCATTGGCTCACCAACGCAGCGCTGGGGGCAAGAACCTCCGTCTGTCCAATCACACCTGAGCTGGACGAGCTGTGTGTTCTCGCCTGCCAAGCGGTAGGTGGCGATGCAATCGCCGTAGATCTGATGGAAACAAAGGACGGGCTCACCGTGCACGAGGTGAATTGCGCGATGGAGTTCAAGGCCTCAATGGGAGCTGTTAGGGTAGATTTGCCTGCATTGCTAGTAGACTACTGTGTTCGTACTGCACTTCAGCGAAAGGAAAGGAACTGATGAAAGACTTACGATTCGGAATGCTATTCTCCAGAATTCGTGTGGAGGAGAAGCTGCTGATAGAGGCTGCCCAGAGACGCAATATCGAATTTGTGATGGTCGACAGCCGTGAGGTGGTCTTCGATCTGGACAGTCGGTTTGACTACGACGTACTGTTGGAACGTGACGTGTCGCACGCGCGTGCCCTGTACGCCCTCAACCTGTTCGAAAACTCTGGCGTGGAGACGATCAACAGCTATCACGTGGCCCTGGTGTGCGGCGACAAGGTGGCAACGTCCAAGGCGCTTCGTGATGCGGGTGTGCCCACCCCGGACGTCAAGGTAGCGTTTACCCGCGAGAGCGCGCTGGCGGCGATTGATGAATTGGGTTATCCCGTCGTGCTTAAGCCGGTCACCGGGTCCTGGGGCCGGCTTATGGCTAAGCTGAACGACCGCGACGCCGCCGAGGCCGTGTTGGAGCACAAGGACCACTTGGGCTCCTACTACCACAAGATCTTCTACGTGCAGAAGTTCCTCAACAAGCCAGGTCGCGACATTCGCGCGTTCGTCATCGGCGATGAGGTCGTTTGCGCCATCTACCGCGCCAGCGATCACTGGATCACCAACACCTCGCGTGGTGCCAGGGCTTCGAACTGCCCGCTGACGCCAGATCTCAACAAGGTAAGCCTCGCTGCAGCCAACGCGGTGGGTGGCGGGGTGCTGGCAGTGGATCTGATCGAATCCGACGACGGCTTGTTGGCGCACGAGGTGAACTACACGATCGAGTTTCGTAACAGTATTCGCACCACCGGAGTTAACATCCCCGAAAGGATCCTTGACTATGTTGTGGAGGTCGGTCGCCATGGCCGCGCATGAGATTCAGGTCGGGATCATCGGGGGGTCGGGCTATGTGGGAGGAGAGTTATTGCGTTTGCTCGTTCAGCATCCACGCGTCGAGATAGCGGCAGTGACCTCGCTAACCTACAAGGGCAAAGCGGTTGCCCGCTTACACCCCAATCTTCGCGGAATACCACTCTGCAGATTCAGCGACCCGGATGATCTGCCTGAAGTGGACGTACTGTTCACAGGCCTTCCCCACGGCGTGGTCATGAACCAAATAGAGAAGTTCACGTCCATCGCTCAGAAAGTGATCGATTTGAGCGCGGACTTCCGCCTGAGGAACCCAGCCGCATATGCCAGCTGGTACGGACAGGCCCATGCGCAACCTTCGCTGCTCGGGAGGTTCGTTTACGGCATGCCTGAGCTTCACCGGGATGAGATTCAAGACGCGTCTTGGGTGGCGGTGCCAGGGTGCACGGCAACTGCAGCGATCTTGCCGCTCAAGCCGTTGGTAGACGCATTCGACGTGAAGCTTGTGGTGGTCGACGCGAAGGTGGGCTCGTCTGCAGGTGGGGCCAGCGTCAGCCTGGCCACCCACCACCCGGAGCGCAGCGGCGTAGTCCGTAGTTTCAAGCCCAGTGGACATCGTCACACCGCCGAGATGGTACAGGAGCTTGGCTTAAGAGAGAAGGCCATCAGCTTTTCGCCACATGCGGTGGAATTGATCCGGGGCATCCTGACCACCTGCCACGTCTTCCTCGAGAGCGATGTCACTGAAAAAGATGTTTGGCAAGCGTACCTGCAAGCATATCGTAACGAGCCATTCATCAGGATTGTCAAAGAGCGTCGTGGGATCTACCGCTTTCCTGAACCCAAACTGCTGACCGGCACCAACTACTGCGACATTGGCTTCGAAAAAGATCCGCACACAGGTCGGCTAGTAGTGATGGCCGCAATCGACAACCTGATGAAGGGAGCGGCTGGCCAGGCCGTGCAGTGTTTCAACCTGATGTGCGGTTTCCCCGAGGACGAAGGGCTACAAGCCTTGGCCCTGCATCCCTGATCCGGACACATCAAGTAAGGAGAAAACCTACCATGAAGGTGATCAAGGTCGGCGGTGGAGATGGCATAGACCACAAGGCATTTTGCCGCGATCTATCAGAGCAGAAGGACTTCGTGCTCGTGCATGGTGGCTCATCTTTGCTCAACGAGGTCTCCGAGAAGCTCGGCCACCCGCCACGTTTCGTGACCTCGGTAACTGGTCATCAAAGCCGCTTCACTGACCGACGCACGCTGGAACTATTCAACATGGTGTACGCAGGCCACATGAACAAGATGATCGTGGAAATGCTGCAATGCTTGGGCGTCAACGCGCTAGGGCTGACAGGTCTCGACGGGCGCTTGGTGGAGGGCGAGCAGAAGGGAGCTCTCAAGATCATCGAGAATGGAAAAAAGCAAGTTCTACGCGGCGATCACAGTGGAATTATCCGGACGATAAACACCCGGTTGTTGAATCTGCTGTTGGTGAACGGGTACGTGCCTGTGCTCACCCCTCCAGCGATCAGCAGCAAGGGTGTGGCCATTAACGTGGACGGGGACCGTTTCGCCGGGAAGGTAGCGGTGGCATTAAAGGCGGATACTCTGCTGCTGTTGTCCAACGTGCCCGGGCTACTGCGTAATATCGCCGATGAAGGCAGCTTGATTCGACGTGTCTCTCTTGACCGGATCGATGAGTACATTGACCACGTTGCGCAAGGGCGCATGAAGAAGAAACTGCTTGGTGCGAAGGAGGCATTGAATGGCGGGGTCGAACGAGTGATCCTTGGTGACGCTCGGGGAAGTGCCCCTGTGACTAACGCGTTGTCCGGGAAAGGCACCGTCATCGGTTGAGGCCCACTCGGTTTCCTCATACCCGGTTGTCGATGGGAAAGGATCAAACTCATGAATGAACGGACACAAATTGAAGATCTTATTCACCTCGAAGCCTTACATGGTAGCGGGGCCCACAGCCCCGCGCCGGTGGTAATGGTGGAGGGCCAGGGAGTTCACTTACTGGATGGAGGGAGCAACAGATACTTAGATTGCACCAGCGGCATCGGTGTGGCCGCGTTGGGACACGCCCATCCGGCCCTCGTGCGAGCGATATCGGAGCAAGCCGGCAGACTGATCACCTGCGCCAGCGCCTACTACCACAACGATGTTCGCGCCCGATTGCAGGAAAGACTCTCGCAGATCACCCCGGGAGACTTGAACCGCGTGTTCTTGTGCAATTCGGGCGCCGAGGCTGTCGAAACCGCGCTCAAGCTAGCTCGGTTGCACACAAAGCGAGCCGGCGTCGTTGCCGCCGTGCGGGGGTATCACGGGCGCACTCTGGGCGCTTTGACGGCCACCTGGAAACTGAGCTATCGAAAGCCTTTTGAACCTTTGATGCCGGGTGTGACTCACATTCCCTACGATGATGTAGCGGCGCTTGAACAAGCCATTACGCCAGAGACAGCAGCAGTGCTGCTAGAAACCGTCCAGGGCGAAGGCGGCATCCATCCAGCTACTCCTGAGTTCCTGCAAGTAGCGCGCCGCTTGTGTGATGAACGCGGCGCGCTGCTAATTTTGGATGAGGTGCAGTGTGGGATGGGACGCACTGGCCGATGGTTTGCTTGCGAACATTACGGCGTTGTACCCGATGTGCTCTGTCTGGCCAAAGCCCTGGGTGGGGGGATGCCCATCGCGGCGACAGCGTTTCGTGAAGCGCTATCGTTCAAGAAAGGGCAGCATGGTAGTACCTACGGCGGCAACCCGTTGGCGTGCCGAGCGGCGTTGGCTGTGATTAACACGATTGAGAACAGCCAACTGCTGGACAACGTCGCCCGAGTGGGCTCCTATTTCCTGGAGCGCTTGAGAGCGTTGCATCAAGCAAATCCGCAGAAGGTGCGCGAGGCACGTGGGATGGGACTGATGCTTGCCTTGGAACTGCGCCACAAGGCCGGCCCAGTGATCAAAGCGTTGATGGGACGAGGCGTCCTCGCGCTGTTCGGAGGGACCACCATTGTGCGCTTTCTGCCACCCTACATCTTCACGCAGGGCAACGTCGACGAGGCGGTCAACGCATTGGAGGCTGTGTTGTCTTGACTTTAGTGGAAAGACTGGTGCGCTGTCCCAGCCCCTCCGGGCAGGAGGGCGAACTGGCCCACTTACTCATCACGGAAATGGAAGCCCGCGGCCTTCGCACATTCCTCGACGATGCCGGCAACGCGATTGGCGTGATCGGCAGCGGACCCACTCGCGTGTATCTGGTGGGGCACATGGATACCGTGGCGGGAGACCTACCGGTGCGTGTTGAGGAGGGGAAGCTCTACGGTCGAGGCAGCGTGGATGCCAAAGGGTCTCTGGCTGTATTCGTCGAAGCGGCAGCTGCGTTCAAAGGGTCGAGTGCCTTGATGCTAACAGTGATCGGCTGTGTCGAAGAGGAGGCCAGCTCTAGGGGCGCAAGGCACGTGATGGAAGCGTATCCAGCTCCGGATTTTGTCGTCATCGGCGAACCCAGCGGGTGGGATGCCATCACGCGCGGGTACAAGGGATCGGGTTCTCTTTGCTATGTATTGAAGAAACCCCGAACGCATCGTGGTGCACCCACGACAACTGCGGCGGAGGACGCCGTCGCCTTCTACCACGCGTTGTGCGAAGCCTACCCCGAGCGCGGGACGGGATTCGCTGAGGTAGCCATCAACCTGGTCTCCTTTAATACCTACCAGGATGGGGTTTGCGAACGCGCGGAGCTCTCACTCGACGTGCGAACACCGCCACTCTTCGATCTCGATGGGTTTCGACAGGTCGTGGCCGAAGTTTCCGGAGAGGCAGACGTGGAGGTAACGCAGTACACTCCACCTGTACTAGCTAGCAAGCGAAACGCTTTGGTGCGCGCCATGTTGGGCGGCATTCGAGCCCAAGGAGGGACACCTCGCTTCAAGTGCAAGACGGGTACCTCGGACATGAACCTGCTGCAGGCATGGGCATGCCCGATCATCGCCTACGGACCAGGAGATTCTTCTCTCGATCACACCCCAGATGAACACATTGACATCCACGAGTTTCGCAAGGGAATTGCCGTGTTAGCCCACGCTCTAGCAACATTAGGTAGGTAATACGCTACCACTAAGCGCAGTGGAGGACCTTGAGAGGAAATGGTTGCCTGCCCCCATTCAGGCTGTTCCACGTTGAGGCATTCTCTCAGACCCGCTTTAGGAATTGACCCGTTGCCAAGCAATAGCAAGCTGCACTCACCACGAAGTAAGGGCAGGTAATAAGTGTAGCGCCAATCCCTCGAGGCCTTGTTGCCAAGGGGGGCATTCGAAGAGCGATGGACGAAAAGCGCGCTGTTGGACACAGGATTGGCCGTAGCGCTAGAACACCACATTTCCTGCATGACAAGCCTGGTCACCTTCCGAGCCACCGTCGCTGCCATGCGCACTCTTCGCTCGGGGCGACTGCCAATGCGTGCCCTCCACGAGGTCACCGCTCACTCTCTGAAAGCCTGACTGGCTCAGCGATTGCTCCCCTTATCCAAAGTCTCCACAATCCAATCCAGAATGACGTCAGGATCTGCGGGGAGCTCAACCGCTGCGTTTGCCGGGCGCGGCTGCACGTCATCGAGGGTTTGTTCGGGATAGCCAACATTGAAGCCCGTGAACTTCAGTCCGTGGGCCGTGGAGATCACCACCACGCGCTCAGATGAGCCAATCTCGCCGCGGTCTCGCAACTTGGAAAGTGCAGCAAGAGCCACACCGGTCTGAGGACAGCAATAGAGCCCGGCCCGATCGGTCACCACTGCGATGTGGTCGAGCTCATCCTCGCTGGCCTGCTCTACAACGCCGTCGAAGGCGCACAAGATTTTGATAGTCCGTTCGACGCTCACCGGATTCCCGATTTGAATGGGGGATGCCAGCGTTTCTTGCGCCGTGATCGGCTTGTAGTGAGCAAACCCAGATTGATAGCTCCAATACAGCGGAGTGGCGTTTTCAGCTTGCGCACAGGCGATTCGCGGCAGGCGATCGATTAGCCCAAGTTCCTTCATCATGAGAAACCCTCTGCCTAACGCAGTGACGTTCCCGAGATTGCCGGAGGGAAGAATGATCCAGTCTGGAACGGACCAATCAAGCTGCTGTACCAATTCGATTGCTGCCGTTTTTTGACCCTCAATTCGAAGAGAATCCATGGAATTCGCGAGGTAGATTGAGCCGTCAACAGTGATCTGCTGCACAATTTCCATGCACCCATCAAAATCAGTATCGAGGGCAAGCACTAAGGCGCCGTGGGCAATCGGCTGTGCCAGTTGGGCAGCGGAGACCTTGCCACGAGGCAAGAAGATGATGGCAGGGATCCCGGCAACGGCGCAATAGGCAGCCAACGTCGCCGAGGTGTCCCCGGTCGACGCACAAGCAACAGCGCGAATTGGCAGACCTTCCTTGATCATCTGGTTGACTGCCGACACAAGGACCGTCATGCCGAGGTCCTTGAACGACCCGGTATGGCTCGTTCCGCACTGCTTGATCCACAGATCTGGAACTCCGCACTGCTCGCCCAATCGGCTCACCGACAACAAGGGCGTATTCCCTTCGCCGAGCGATACAATGTTTTCCTTCTCAACCAGAGGACAGACCCACTCGTGCTTGCCCCACACGCCACTGGCATAAGGCCACTCATGCGATGCGGCCCGCTCGGCGAACAGAGCTTTCCACTCGGTTGCGGTTCGCGCCTTCAGGGAATCGAGATCGTGGGCCACATCGAGCAGTCCGTCACAGCCTTGGCAACGGTAGACCGTTCCCGTAAACGGTGCACGATGCTCACAGCCTCGAGTGCATTCATACCAAGAGGAAGCGTTCATGGGCAACCTCCTTTGCAAATGCAGTTGTAGCTGATGGTGTAACAGCGTCCAGAGTGAAGATGCCAGTCACGCCACGCGTTCCCGCCCCCGCCGTCAGGTGATCCGCCTGATTAAGGTGCAGCTGAAAGCGGCTCATCGTCCAGATATCCTGTGCAAGTATCTTGACGACCCCATTTGTAATCCTCTCGGTTAGCGTGGACATGATCGACCTCCTTTTATCGTTGTCCACTTTTCAAAACGTCGTTTCGCTTCTTTTCGTCGCCCAAAAGAAAAAGACCGCGGACAAAACGTCCACAGCCTCCGTTGCTGCCTCTTCCCACTAAATCAGAGCAGCGGGATTAAGCAGCAACCATCGTCGTTCCGGTCGTGAAGCAAACAGGAATCAGGGCGACGTCACTTTCGTTCACTCTTGGAATCCTTCTTGCTTCAACCATACCAAGAATTAGTATAGAATGAGGACGTTGCGTTGTCAAGACAGATGCTCCTTCAATAAGCGACCTTTGGTACATCTTGAACGCAGCAATCTTTGCGGTTGAGGCATGGCATTTGGGAAATTCGCTCTCAATAACCACTTGGCTGCTGACGAGAGAAGATGCGATGAACCAGGAAACGACACTTCGAGACGATCTCGGGCAGGCTGCTGACGAGAGAAGATGCGATGAACCAGGAAACGACACTTCGAGACGATCTCGGGCAGATTGTTCAGGCCGCTCTACAGGCGGTCAGCCCGGAGGTGTGCCTCCGCCATGCAGTGGCTCTGAAAGGTGAGCAACTCGTTGTCAACGACCAGGGTGTAGATCTTTCGCGTATCCAAAGAGTGATCGTTGTTGGCATGGGGAAGGCTTCAGCCCGTATGGCCGCCACACTGGAAGCGATACTCAGTGGCCGGATCACAACGGGGCTGCTCGTCACCGCAGATGGCTACAACGTGCCCACAGAAATTGTGGAGGTTGTCGAAGCCGGTCATCCGATCCCGGACGAGAGAGGCCTTGCTGCGGCAAAACAGATCACCGCTCTCGTTGATGGTGCAGGAGAGGAAGATCTTGTCATCGTGCTCATCTCCGGGGGCGGTTCCGCGCTGTTCACCCTCCCCGCTGCAGGGATCGGGTTGACCGATCTGATTAGGATCAACCAACAATTACTAAGATCAGGCGCGAAGATTCAAGAGTTCAACACAGTCCGCAAACACCTCTCTCAGGTGAAGGGTGGACAACTTGCCAGGCGGGCCTCCCCTGCTCAGGTCCTTTCTCTTGTGCTTTCCGACGTTCCCGGCGATTCTTTGGAAGCGATCGCCTCTGGGCCCACCGCCTCAGATCCGACAACCTTTGAGCAGGCGAAACAGATCCTCCAGCACTACGGCTTGTGGACAAAGGTACCCGCGCCCGTGCGGTCCCACATCGAGGATGGACTGTGTGGCAGTGTCCCAGAAACGCCAAAGCCCGGCGATCCGC
>CAZOUO010000031.1:0-17667 GCA_964582975.1 uncultured Thermotogae bacterium
TGAGTCTTTTGGCAGAGGAGCGCGGTACCCAGATCGTCGAGCGCGAATACCCACCGGAGAAGGACGTCCGTGGTCAGCTACCCCGCATCGGGGTGTTTGTTTGCCACTGTGGCAAAAACATCGGCGGAGTGATAGACGTCCCAGCGGTGGTGGAGTACACCAAAACGCTCCCCGATGTCACCTACGCCGAGGACAACCTCTACACCTGCTCCTCGGACACGCAGGCTAAGATTCGAGGCCTCATCGAGGAGCACGAGTTGAACCGCGTGATTGTGTCCTCGTGCACACCCAGGACGCACGAGCCGCTGTTCCGCAGTACGGTGCGAGAGGCGGGACTCAACCCCTATCTGTTCGAGATGGCCAACATCCGTGACCAGTGCTCGTGGGTGCATGCACACGAGCCCGAGGATGCGACCCAGAAGGCAAAGGAACTGGTACGGATGGCCGTTGCCAAGGCGCGGCTCCTCGAACCGCTTTACAGCGTGCCGGTGCCGGTCACAAGTGGTGCCCTCGTCATTGGAGGCGGGATTGCCGGGATCACCGTTGCGCTCAACCTCGCCGATCAGGGCTTCGCCGTCTACCTTGTCGAGCGGGAGAGCGAGCTGGGGGGAAACCTGCGACACGTGCGCTATCTTTTGGAGGGCAAAGAGGATCCGCAGGAGACGCTCGCCCAGGCCATCGCCAAAGTCAATAGACATCCCAATGTCACCGTGTGGACGGAGGCAAAGATCGCCGACATCGACGGCTTCGTCGGCAACTTCAAGACAACCATTGAGCAAGACGGGAAAGAAAACGAGGTGGAGCACGGGGTGATCATCGTCGCCACCGGGGCCAGGGAGCATGCGCCGACGGAGTACGGCTACGGCAGCGACGAGCGCATCATCACCCAGCGCCAGCTGGAGGATCGGCTTGCCGTGGGCAAGTTCGACGCAAAGCACGTTGTGATGATCCAATGTGTCGGTTCCCGCGAAGGCGATCGCATGTACTGCAGCCGTGTCTGTTGCTCGCAGGCGATCAAAAACGCGCTGAAGATCAAAGAAAAGAATCCGGAAAGCGACGTCTTCGTGCTGTACCGCGACATCCGGACATATGGGTTCCGCGAGCGCTACTACACGCAGGCGCGAGAAATGGGGATCCGCTTTGTTCGATACGATGTCGAGCGAAAACCGATTGTCTCCAGCAACGAGGAAGGATTGCGGACCGAAGCCTACGATCCTATCTTGGAGACGAGCCTTAAGATCGAAGCGGACTTGCTCGTCCTTGCCCCGGCGATCGTCCCACAGGAGGATGCGGAAGAAGTGGCAAAAATGCTCAAGGTCCCTCTGACCAAGGAGAAGTTCTTCCTCGAGGCGCACATGAAGCTTCGGCCGGTCGACTTCTCGGCGGACGGAATTTTCCTCGCCGGGATGGCGCATTCGCCCAAGTGTATCGAAGAATCTATCGCCCAGGCTCAGGCGACGGCGGCCCGCGCGGCGACGATCCTCTCCAAGGAGGAGTATACCCCGGAGGCGATCATCGCCAGTGTGGATGAGGAGGTGTGCGCCGGGTGCGGGCTTTGCGTATTGGTTTGCACCTACGATGCTCCGGAGATTGTCACCGTGAACGGAAGGCGGGTCTCCAGGATCAACCAGGCGCTGTGTAAGGGTTGCGGCGCCTGTGCCAGTGCCTGCCCCTCCGGAGCGGCGCAGCAGTTGGGCTTCCGACCCATCCAGATCGCCGACATGGTCAGCGCGGCATTGGGGTAGGAAAGAAGAGATGAATCTGGACAGAAGCTTCGCCGCAGAGGTGCAACAACGAAGCGGCCAGAGTCTCTCCCTTTGCTACCAATGCTTAAGATGCAGCGTCGGTTGCCCTTTGTCCGCGCACATGGACCTACAGCCCAACAGCCTGATCCGGATGATCCAGTACGGCCAACGGGAGAAGGTTCTAAAAAGCCACACCATCTGGTTTTGTGTCTCCTGCATGACGTGCGGGGTCCGCTGCCCTAACGAGGTGGACATAGCCGCGGTGATGGACACGTTACGGGAGATGGCCATCGAGGGCGGCTGTGCGTACGCGGCCGAGAAACGCGTCGTCCAACTACACGAGGAATTCGTGCGATCGGTGAAGATGTGGGGACGGTTGCACGAGGCGACCTTCTACATGGCGTACATGGCTCGCAGCCTTGATATCTTGGCAAGCCTGCCCTCGGGAATGGCACTGATGGCCCGGGGCAAGCTCCCGTTCCTCCCCAAGCGAATCAAAGGGATCCGTGAGTTAAGAAGGCTGTGCAGCGAAGCCCACAGAACAAAGGGCCAGCTAACAGGAGGAGGATAGCTGTGGAATTCGCCTTCTATCCAGGCTGCACAGCGCATTCAACGGGGTTGGAATACAGCCTTTCGTTGCACGCTGTTGCGGATGCCCTGGGGATCAAGCTACGCGAGATAGACGATTGGAACTGTTGTGGTGGCGCCGCTGCCCGCAGCGTGAGTCAACTGCTCGGACTCGCTCTACCGACGCGGAACATCGCCAAGGCTCAGCAGCACGATCTGCCGCTTGCGATCCCGTGTCCTGGCTGCTTCAACGCCATAAAAAGGGCCCAGTACGCCCTTTCCAACGACCCCGATACGCGGGCAAGGCTGGAGGAGATCGTCGGTTTCCGCTACGAAGGGACCCTCGCAGTCAAAGCGATGCACGAGGTGTTCCTCGCCCCAGAGATCCTGGAGGGACTGAGGGCCTCCCTGAGAAGGCCTCTTTTTGGGCTCAAGGTAGTCTCCTACTATGGCTGCGCCCTGGTCCGCAATCCGCGGATCGTTCAGATAGGAGACCACGAGAATCCGGTGTTCCTGGACAATCTTGTCACCACACTGGGCGGTGAGGCGCTCGATTGGTCGTACAAGACCGACTGCTGCGGCGCGGACCTGGCGATGACCCATGGGAAGATTGCCATCGAGATAGCGGACAAGATCGTCGGTATGGCCGGTGAAGCCGGAGCGGATTGCCTGATGACAAGCTGTGGCTTGTGTCAGATCAACCTGGATATGAGACAATCGGGAACAAATAAACGAAGGCTCCCGGTCTTCTATTTTACGGAATTGATGGGAATCGCAATGGATCTGCCCAGGCGGCACCAATGGTGGGGCATGCACATCGTCAGTCCAAGGAAGCTGTTGAAATCCCGCGGGCTCCTGTAGCACGTAAGAGAGAAAACATGGGAAAAGGTGCGAATCGAGACATCCTTATCGTCGGCGGTGGGATTGCCGGAATGCAAGCGGCGTTGCTGTTGGCCGAGAAAGATTATCGCGTGGTGGTGCTCGAAAGCGCTCCCGCGATAGGGGGCTTCTTCCCGCTTCTCGACCGCACGTTTCCCACCAACTCCTGCGGTGTTTGTTTCATGACTCCCAAACCGCCGTCCTACTGTCCGATCTACGAAAGCGAGTTTCACGAGAACATAGAGCTTCTCACCAACTGCGAGCTGAAGAGGCTCAAAGGAGAGGTTGGCAACTTCGAGGTCACCTACGTGAAGAGGCCTCGTTACGTGGGTATCGCCAAGTGCACCCTGTGCGACCGCTGCGCCGAGGTTTGCCCGGTGGAGACCGACCGCGAGTTTGGAGCCGGCGTCGAGAAGCAAAAGGCGATTTACCTGCCCTTTGCCCAGGCGATCCCTCGTTGTTATGTCATCGATGAGGAGGCGTGCACGAAGTGCGGAGAATGCGTGAAGGCTTGTACTTCTGGGGCGATCGATCTTGAGGAGAAGCCCGTGGAGAAGAGGCTGAATGTGGGGGCGATTATTCTTGGATTTGGGTTCGAAGCGTTCCGCGCCCAACGCAAGGGCGAGTACGGGTTCGGGCGGTACAAGAACGTGGTTTCAAGCGTTCAATACGAACGGATGCTAAGCTTTTCCGGACCCGGCAATGGACTGCCGCAGCGACCTTCGGATGGAAAGAACCCAAAGAAGGTGGCGTTTATCCAGTGCGTCGGTTCCCGGGATCCTTCCTGTGGTCAAGGCTATTGTTCGAGCATCTGCTGCATGTGTGCCACCAAACAGGCCATGGTGTCCAAAGACCGCGACAAAGATTTGGAAGCGACGATCTTCTACATGGACATCCGCCCGATGGGAAAGGGCTACGAGCGATATTACGACCGGGCGAGGAAGGAGTATGAGATCCGTTACATAAGAAGCGCGGTATCGACCGTGCGGGAGCTTCAACAAACCAAGCGCCTCCTGATCGGGTACGGACTTGACGACGGCACGCTGAAGGAAGAAGAGTTCGACATGGTCGTCCTCTCCGTGGGCCTGACCCCGCCGGCGGGCATCAAGGAAGTGGCGCAGCGACTGGGCGTGTCGTTGAACGAATTCGGTTTCTGTCTCACCGAAGAGTTTATCCCCACGCAGACCTCGGTTGCGGGGGTGTATGTGGCCGGGGCGTTCCGGGAGCCGCGGGACATCCCGGAGACGGTCGTCGAGGCCGCTGCCGCTGCCGCAGACGTCTCCAAGGCCGTTGGGGAATCCGGGCCACAAAAGCGGGTGGAAGCGCCCCGGGAAGCGAGGGAAGCCTCCGAGGAAGAGGCCCTGCGCATCGGGGTCTTTCTCTGCGAGCGCAACGGGATGCTGGCCGAGGGGCTGGCCGTGGAAGAGATCGTCGCTGAAGTCGGGGAAGATCCCGCTGTCGACCACGTGGAGCGGGCCGATGTCACCTCCTTGAAAGACGGTGCCGAGGCGATAGGAGCGCAGATCGACGCCCATCAGATGAACAGGACCCTGTTGGCCGGCTACGGGACCGTGTCCCTGAGCAGGGCGCTTGCCAGGCGGTGCGACGCCGTATCGGCGGGGCGATGTCTGGTCGAATACACCAACATTGGAGAACAGTGTGCCAATGTTCATAGTGACGACCCTGTTGCTGCCACCCGCAAGGCGATCGGCCTGATCCGGGCCGGTCTGAGAAAGGTCACCATGGCATCCCGCGGGGAACGAACGACCCGGCCGCTGTACTCGCGGGTGCTGGTCGTGGGGGGAGGGATCGCCGGTCTGTCGTGCAGCCTGAGCCTCGCCGATCAGGGGATGGAGGTCACGCTGGTGGAGAAGGGCCACGAACTCGGTGGAACGGCCCGACAGGCGTACTACACCTTGAAAGGATCGGACATTCAGGCCCTCGTCGAGGAGCTGGTTTCCCGGGCCGAAGCCGAGCCGAAGATCGAGATCCTGACGGGCGCCCAGCTTGAGAGCCTTGAAGGAATCTGGGGAAGCTATCGGTCTTTCCTATCTACCGGTGAGGAGAAAAGGGAAGTCTTACACGGTGCGGTCGTTTTTGCCACCGGCGGCAGCGAGGTGGAGCCAGAGGAATATCTGTTCGGCGAAAACGACAACGTGATCACACAAAGGAAGTTTGAGGGCATGCTCGCCACCGGCGACCCCAAGGCGACCGACGCAAAGACTGTGGTGATGATCCAGTGTGTCGGCTCACGGGAGGAGGGCCGACCCTACTGCAGCCGCGTCTGTTGCACGCAGGCGGTCAAGAATGCGCTGAAGCTTGAGGATTTGAATGCGGACGCCACGATCGTGATCCTTTACCGGGACGTGCGCACCTATGGGTTCTACGAGACCTACTACCACCGTGCTCGCGAAAGGGGGGTCCTCTTCGTCCGCTATGACCCGGCGAACAAACCCAAGGTATCAGCGGCAGAGAGCGGACTGCGCGTCAACTTCTTCGACCCGGTCGTCGGCGAGGCGATCGACTTGGATTCTGACCTCGTCGTTTTGAGCGTCGGTATGCGCGCCAATGAGGACAACCGCCGGCTCGCGGAGATCGCTGGCCTGCAGCTTGATGAGGACGGCTTCTTCGCCGCGGCCAATCCGAAGTCAGCGCCGCTCGATTCGCTCCATCGTGGCAAGTACTTCTGTGGGCTTTGTCACTCGCCGAACCATATCGAGGACGCCATCTCTCAGGGAAAGGCAGCTGCCGCCCGCGCTTCAGCGCTTCTGGGAAGCGGGGAGGCCGAATTGGCGCCAAACCTCGCCTTTGTGAATGAGCGACGGTGCTCGGGCTGTGGCCTGTGCGTGACCGCCTGTCCCTACCAGGCCCGCGTCATCAACAAGACGACCAACAGGGCCGAGGTGATCGAGGAGCTTTGCAAGGGATGTGGAACCTGCGTCATCTCGTGTCCAAACGGCGCCTCCCAGCAGTACAACTTCGAACGTTCCACCATCATGGACGTGCTGGATGAGGTGATGGTATAGCCGAAGCGGCTCTCGCAATCCGCGGGAACGCGGCGTCGAGGGTAATCATTAGGAGGATATTCGTGGAGCAGTTTGAACCGAAGATCATCGCATTTTTATGCAACTGGTGCACCTATACCGGCGCGGACCTCGCCGGAACCAGCCGGCTGCAGTATCCGCCCAACGTGCGCATTATCCGGCTCATGTGTTCAGGGGCAGTGGACACGATCTATGTGTTCAAGGCCCTGCTCGAAGGCGCGGACGGCGTGCTCATCGGCGGATGCCATCCGGGGGACTGTCACTACCAAACCGGTAACTACAAGGCCCGCCGCCGCGTTGCCATATTGAAGAAGGTGCTGGAGTTGGTAGGATATGATAAGGAGCGTGTTTGGCTTCGCTGGATCAGCGCCTCCGAGGGAAAGCTCTTTGCCGACACGGTCACCGAGATGGTCAGCGCGTTGAGGAACAAGGGTCCCAACCCGGTCAAGATGATGTGGACAGCCTAGGAGAGCACCATGCACGCTTGGAGAACCAGATGAAGAACACGAAAATCAAGGTGGAGGGAAAGGACACCCTGGCAGGCCTACGAACCTTTCTGGGACAATTGCTTCAGAACGGGTTCACCGATGCGCTGTTGGTGCCGAAGGTGCTGCCGGGTGCAGAAGGGTTTGTACAGAGCCTGATCAAGGATCCCGGGATGCTTGATGATGCCAATCCATTTGCCCCCACAATGCCCGTGCAATCGGCACGGATCCTGTCGCAGCTGACTAGGGCCCCATTGGAAGGACGGATTGCCGTCGTGCTCAAGCCGTGCGAACTGCGAGCGGCCGTGGAGTTGGTGAAGTTCCTGCAAGTGGACCTGGAAAATGGCGTGACGATCGGAGTGGATTGCCGGGGTACCTACTCCGTGAAGGAGTACGCGGAGATGTCGGCGGATGATCGTGCTGTCGCCGCGCGGGCATTGATGGTGGGAACAGACGAAGGCCGGCTTAGTGCCGCATTGCGCGAAGCCTGCCGCATCTGTGAGTATCCAGCGCCGATGAATGCCGACATTATCCTGGGGCTCTTCGGATGTGACGCCTCCCAACAGATCGCGGTCATTGTTGGTGATCGGTTCGAGAAAGAATTGGTGGATAAGCTCTCCCTCCAACTGACAAAGGAAGAGATCGCCGGCAGGAATGAGGCGATCGAAACGCTCACCTCTCAACGGAGAAAGACGCGCAAAGAAGTGTTGGACGCCTTGAAACTGCGGGTCAATGGCCTGGACAAGCTGATGGATACCTTCTCCACCTGCATTCGGTGCTACAATTGCATGAACGTATGCCCGATCTGTTATTGTAAGGAATGTGTGTTTCAATCCCGGATCTTTGAACACAGGCCGGACCAACTCTTAAACCTGGCGAAGCGCAAGGGAGCGGCCCGCATGCCGAGCGACACCCTGATATTCCACCTCACACGCCTAAGCCACATGGCGACCTCCTGCGTCGGATGCGGTATGTGTGATAGTGCCTGCCCCAACGGGCTTCCCGTCTCAAGCCTGTTTGGGCTGATCGGAGAAAGGCTGCAGGAGATGTTCGACTATGTCCCCGGGAAAGAGCCAGCGGTGGAGCCTCCGGTAGCGGTATTCAGAGAGGGAGAACTGGAGAAAAGCGTCGAAGGCGGCTAGAAGAGGCAGCCCCTATTATAAGTGTTCAGCAGGCATCAAAACGCGCAGACTAGCAGCGTACCAGCAACTCACACAGGGGATGTGGGCGATGCAACAAGAAAGGCCGATCGCATACCTTTTCGCCTACTATTTGCAAGGCCTTCTCGGGCGAAAGCGGCCCCTCCTTGCCGGAATCAAGCTCACCCATGCCTGCAACTTAGCGTGTATTCACTGCCCGTTCTGGAGGAGGGCAAAAGGCTCACTTTCTTTCCCCCAGGTCCTCACATGCCTGGAAACGCTTTACCGGTGGGGAGTGAGGATCATCATCCTTGAAGGCGGAGAGCCCTTCCTGTGGAGGGATGGAAAGCGCGACCTCCAAGACGTCGTGGCCGCGGCGAGGAAGCGCTTCTACAGCGTGGGCGTGACCACCAACGGCACCTTTCCGATCGAGGTGGATTCCGATATTGTGTGGGTCAGCGTGGATGGACTAAGACAGACCCACGATCGGATTCGCGGCAAAAGTTTTGACACCATCATGGCGAACATTGAATCCTCTTCCCACCCCAAGATCTACGCCCACATCACCATAAACTCCCTTAACTGGAAAGAGGTGCCGCAGTTGGTGGATTTTCTTACGTCCAGGGTGAAGGCGATCACGATCCAGTTTCACTATCCGTACACAGAGGTGGATGAGGCACTTTTTTTGTCTTCTGGTCAACGCAAGACCGTGCTGGATGCGCTCATCGAAGGGAAGAGGCGGGGTCTGCCAGTGGCCAATTCCTATGCCTGCCTGGAGGCCCTCAAAGAGAATCGGTGGACGTGTCGTCCCTGGATGATTGCCAGCGTCGATCCGAGCGGTGAACTGAACCGAGGCTGCTACGTGAGAAACCGCGGTGCCGTCTTTTGTGAAAGATGCGGGTTTGCAGTTCACGCAGAGATCTCCCTTGCCTACAGTGGGGTGTTGGAGTCGATCCTTGTGGGGAACAAGATTTTCAGTCGGGGCAAGAGGGCCTGGTGAGTATGACCCCGGGGCACGAGCGGGCCAATCGGGGTGGTGACACGTGAGGATCCTGTGTTATGATTTTACTTTGTTTTCGTCTCCTTTACTTATCTTAAGCCAGATGGAGACAGGCATCGATGCTCTCCAGAAGTTTGCTCGTGGGCTTGACAGGGCACGTGATGGGATACTCACCTTCTGCAAACACCGCATCACCAGCGCAAAGATCGAGGCGTTCAACGCGACTATCGAGAGAATCGTCTGCAGGGCATGTGGCTACCGTGACTTGGGATACCTCTATCTCAAGATCCGACAGGAGGCTTTAGAAACTTGATCAGCATCTTGCGAAAGACCCAGAAGAAACAGGGTAAGACCAAGAAAGCATGAATTTATCATTATAGGTATCATACTTATTATGTCTTCAAGTAATAAATCATCTATTTCTACCGTCAGCGCTTGCGAAGCAGCTCAGAGCGGCTTTTCAAGCTTGACAACTTCTTCATCCTTGTCTAATCTGTTAGGGGCCTAAGCAAAAGGGGAAGAATGTGATATCGCCAAAGATCATGTTCCGGGCCACCAGGGCTCCATTTTGTGCCTCATTAGCCATGTCGGTTCTGGTAGGTACAGCGATCGCCTGGGGTGAGGGGATCTTTCATTGGGGGGACTTCTTGCTTACCCTAATCGGCATTGTTTCCATCAACGCCGGGATGAACATGAGCAACGACTACTTCGACCACCGCTCCGGCAACGATGAAATCAACCGGGAGTTGACCCCTTTTAGCGGGGGGAGTCGAACGATTCAGGAAGGGATCCTCTCTCCACGGCAAGTGTTGAGATGGTCGCTTTTTTTCTACCTCATCGGTGCCGGGGTCGGTTTGACACTGGTCGCAATTCGAGGCTGGCCGATACTGTGGCTCGGCCTGGCCGGGATGTTCGTTGCCCTTTTCAGCAGTGCCCCTCCCTTCAAGCTTCAATACTGGGGATATGGGCTGGGTGAGCTCGCCACGGCCATCGGCAGTGGCCCCCTCATCGTGCTTGGCGCTTACTACGTGCAGACTCAGAGGTTCAGCTACGAGGCACTGTGGGCGTCGATCCCGGTGGGACTGTGCGGTGCTGCGTTGATCTGGATCAACGAGTTTCCCGACTATGAGGCCGACAGGGCCACCGGCAAGAACACGCTGGTCGTCCTGTTCGGTCGACGACGCGCGGTGTGGGGATATATCGCAGTGGTGGCAGGTATCTTTGTGGCGATCCTGGTGGGAGTATCGCTTGGCATCCTCCCCCGTGCCGCGCTCCTTGCTTTTTTCTCTCTTCCCCTTGCCTATCGGAGCATTCGGGGAGCGTTGCGGTTCCACAGCGATACGCCAAAGCTCATCCCCACTAGCGTTGCCACCATTAAACTCTACCTGGCGACCGGGCTGCTTTTATGCGCGGGCTACGGCATGGCCAGATTCCTGTGAGAAAGGGCGCCGCATGATCATTGCCAAGGCATTGGAATCGGTGGAGGATGTGTTGAGAGGCATCGTCAAAAGCGATGTCGGTCTTCTCTCCAAGGCAAGCGGACATGTCCTCCTTTCCGGTGGGAAGAGGCTAAGACCGCGGCTGGTCCTCCTCTCCTACGAAGCCATAGGAAAAAAAAATCCATCCCCAGCTGTGCCGGCGGCCGCTGCGGTCGAGCTGATCCACACAGCTTCGCTCATCCACGACGACATCAACGACAAAAGCGACATGAGGCGCGGGGAGGAAACCATCAATGCCCGATGGGGCAATAGCCTGGCTCTTCTTGCGGGTGATTTTGTTTTTATCAAGTTTCTGAAGCTCTTGTGCGCCTTCGATTCCACAGTGATTCGGATCTTGTCCGATGCCTGTGCCGACCTTGTCGAGGGGGAGACGCTGCAAATGCTAAACGGGCAAGACGGTAAAATGGATGAACAGTTGTATCTCATGATCGCCAGCCGAAAAACGGCTTCCTTGTTCTCGGCCTGCGCAGAGCTGGGAGCTGTTGTCGCAGGAGGCACAGCGGGACAGGTAGCTTCCCTCAAGAAGTATGGACACAACCTGGGGATTGCTTTCCAGATTCGGGATGATATCCTCGATCTGGTAGGCAAAAAGGGCGATCTGGGAAAGCCGGTGGCTAACGACCTTAAACAGGGCAAGATGAGCCTACCCATCCTGTTTGTCCTCAACAGATCGGCAAGAGAAAGAGAGTACCTGCTCACCCAAGGAAAGACTCAAGTGATCGAACTGCTGCAGAAAAGCGGTGCGCTCGACTATGCCATGCAAAGGGCCAAAGAGTACTCGTGCAGGGCACAGGAAGCGCTATCTTCCCTGGCAGAATCAGAAGCGCGGGCCGGGCTGCACCGGCTGGCAGATTATGCGGTGACAAGAAAGCGGTGAAAGGTGGGCCTAGCCGCTACACGGCCCGAGTTGGCTGACGGGCACGAAAACAGGTGATGGTATCCTGGATTGGAGGTACGAATGAGAGGAGTTGGCAAGGCGATGGATGGCTTCTTTAGGCGTCATGCCTGGAGGTTCCGCTGGCTCCTGTTCTGGGGGGCTCTGATCATCGGAGGGGCGGTGGCGGTAGTGACGGCGGCGTACTACTTCGATGTGTTCACCGAGTCGGACGCATTCTGTGGGAGGATCTGCCACGCTAACCGTCCGCAGTATGTCACCCACCAGGTGTCCAATCACGCCAACGTAGAATGTGGGGTCTGTCACATCGGCCCAGGCCTGTGGCCCAAGGTGGAGGCCAAGATTCTTGGTGTGAAAGAATTGGTCGAAACTCTCGCCAACAGCTACGAACGGCCTCTTGCACCTCCAGTGGAGCGCCTGAAGTCTGCCCGCGTCATTTGCGAGCAGTGTCATTGGCCAGAAAAGGTGTACGGGGATCGCGAGTATCGTGTCAGCAAATTCAGCACAGACGAAGGGAACACCGCGACACAAGTCCTCGTCACCCTCTGGATAGACAGTGGGCCGACAGTCGGGTCCCCGGGGGCACATTGGCACATCGAGAACGAAGTCTGGTTTGTCAGTACCGATCCCGTTCGACAAGACGTTCCTTGGGTAGGGGTTGCGGGCAATGATGGGGGATTCGTCGAATACTTGGCCAGGAACAGCGCACTGACTGTGGAAGAACTGCAAGAACTGCCGCGCCACGAGATGGACTGTCTTGATTGCCACAACCGCGCGGCCCATCAGTTTCAGAACCCGGAACGCAAAGTAGACGAAGCACTGGCGAATGGAAGCATCGACCCCACCCTGCCCTTCGTCAAACGAGAAGCGGTGAGGCTGCTATCAGCTCCTTATCTCACTCAAGAAGAGGGCATCGAAGCGATGGAAGCTCTCGAGGAATTCTATCGTGCCGAGTATCCGCAGGTCCACCTGGCCAAGGAGGAGTCAGTTCGCCGGGCGGTGGAGACCTTGCAGGACATCTATCACCAAACGGTCTTCCCCGAGATGAAGCTAACCTGGGAAGTCTATCCGAACAATCTTGGGCATACGGACTTCCCTGGCTGCTTTCGTTGCCACGACGGCCAACATCTAAACGCTCAAGGGCAGGCCATATCTCGCAGCTGCAATACTTGCCATTCCCTCCCCAGCGCCGTTACTCCCGAATAGAGTGCCTGTGTGTCGAGGGATCACACCACGATCCAAAGGGGGAAGCGTGTTGCAGGCCCAAGGCCTGCGTGACAACCGTGTATTGTGGCTGGCGAACGTTCCAGTGATTCTGTGTTGTGCAGAAGACCCGTCCGGCTACTTGATGTATTGCGCTGAACACAAGGGGATATCCGAAACCCGTATAGCAAGGGCGATTTCAGATGAGTCCTGTCATAGAGTGTCATCCAGTCGCTCGTTTGGTTAAATGGGCCGATATCCCGCACGCCCTGGAGAAGACGGGGGATTGATCAGCGTATCAGCGGCAGCCTTCAAGGCAATGGGCGATATCATCACACGTCGCAACATTGATTGAGATCTGTGTTCGGTGGCCGATGTAGCTGAGTATTTTGAAGTGGTGGGTGTTCTCAACGTCCCGATAGGGGTCGTGGAAGAGGCAAGCTGCAATGTCCTATCCGTACGGTTCATTGGCGGAGATCCCGTTGGACAGGACTGCTGCCGGAGAGAAGCTTGGCTAAAGCTATTGGCTTTCAAACCATGCGAGCATCAAGCAGAGCGCGACAGAGCCAAGACTGAGAGACGCCCCACAGGCATTACGCAAGAGGCCCCGTGAGAAACGCGGATCTCCTTTGACGAGGTAGTGCCATCATGGGGCGCTCGTTGGTCGAGCCCGCGGGCTTCCTCATCCTATGTTCCGTATCCAAGCCCGGCTTGAGACGTAGCCGCTAGAGCACAGATACAATCTCGGGGAACACAACGGCGTATCTAAACAGCATTTTACAATGTCAGCTATCAAGTTATCTACCCGATGATCTTGAAAGCTGGGATCGAATGCTGTATGATTCTTTCGATTGACCGGAGGCGGGATTAGGTAAAGTTTACTGCGTGTGGCGCAGACAGTGTCTTATGTGCATGACTTTTGTAGTAGAGGACAATATGCTGGAAGAGGTGCCGCAGACACGTCGGCCTGTCTATCCGATCAGCATAGCCTCTGAACTTCTCGGCGTACACCCGCAAACCCTCCGCATCTACGAAGACAAAGGCTTGGCGATTCCCGCTCGAAGGGGCCAATGGCGTTTCTTCTCCGAAGAAGATCTTGCTTGGGTGAAAGTGATCCGGTACCTGCTGCACGAGAAAAGCGTCTGCCTCACCGGATTACAGCGGATGCTTGCCCTCATTCCATGCTGGGATGTGAATAGATGCTCTCAGGAGGAAAGAGAGGCATGTGCCAAGTTTGGCAAGAAAGGCAGTCCCTGTTGGGTGACCGTGCCGTGCGAGAACACGAAATGCCACGCGTGCCGTGTGTACAAAGGTGCTGCGCACTACGTTTGCGATTCTGAGGAACTGGCGGCAATTGCGCGTGCTGGAAACCAAGACAGTGAGAAGAGACCTTGCTCCTGACTGAACTCTACAGAACTATGGAACAGTCCGTTTCAAGAGATGCGCAAGGGGGATTGTAGAACGGATTAGATCGATCAAACGAATGACGAGCAGAATTGCTTGACTTGCCTGTATAATTGGCCAATTGGCCTCATCAGAATCGTAGAAAGGAGGTGAATCAAAAGCTACAAGCTGTTGAAGCAGATCTGGACAAAACATCCAAGCACAGAGACGTGACTATGGATTGGAGGTACTGCAAGTATGACTCAGAGAAGGTTTGTAGTATTGTTGGCTATCCTGCTGTGTGTTGGCGGGGTTTTTGCAGTCGTTGCGCAGGAACCGCAACAAGCAGCTTGGGCCACTTCTCCACACGCCAATCGTGAGTCGGAAGGGTTTGCGCACTGGGACGAAAGCGATCCAGCCATGGTGCCAGCGCGCTGCGCCAAGTGTCACGCCGGGGCCGGGTTCCTAGATTTCCTTGGAGCCGACGGAACTGCAGCGGGCGTGGTTGATAACGACGCCGAGCCCGGAGTGATCACCTGCGACACCTGTCACAACGACGCGGTCGACGCGCTCGATTCCGTGACGTTCTCGTCCGGCGTGACCGTCGAGGTCACCGCGGCTGAAGCGCCGTGCGTCCAGTGCCATCAGGGGCGCGAATCCGGCCTCAGCGTGGACAAGGCCGTTGAGGGAGTGGACGCGGACACGGTGATCGAAGGGCAGAGGTTCATCAATGTTCACTACGCGGCCGCCGGCGCGACCCGCGAGGGTGGCGTCGCCCACGCTGGCTACGAATATGCCGGCCAGACGTACGTCGGGGCGTTTGCCCACGCCGGTGGATTCGACGCCTGCGCCAAGTGCCATGACCAGCACTCGCTCGAGCTGAAGCTTGATGGCTGCGTCTGTCACCCCGGCGTGGAAGATCCGGGAACCATTCGCATGGACGCGACCGACTACGATGGCGACGGCGATACGGCAGAGGGCATCAAGGGCGAGATCGAGACGCTGCACGATGCGCTGCTCGCTGTGCTCGAAGCTCAGGGTCTCACCTACGACGCCGGCCGATATCCGTACTGGTTCAACGACGCCGGAGAGGCCTTCGCCGCGTGGACGCCTCGCCTGCTCAAGGCGGCGTACAACTACCAGCTGGTGGCGAAGGAAGCCGGATTCTACGCGCACAATCCGAAGTACGCAATCCAGTTGTTGATCGATAGCCTCGCCGATCTCGGAGAGAGCACGAGCGCTTACACGAGGCCATAGAGTAGCTCTCGCTCTGTAAAGAATCCAATCGGGGACAGGCGCTTTGCCTGTCCCCGCTCTTTGTCCGCATCTTCCTTTACTGGCCAGGGAGTCACCTGTGCGTGTCCTCACCAAGCAGCTATTCCGCTGCGAGCTGTTCATTGGCTGTTGTCGCACGAAGCCTGGATGAATCCGCGGAATTCGGACTTGACTGTCCAGTTTAGTCGTGGTAGGGTGAGGAAGAGCAGGGTGGTTGTGCCTTGAGTAGCATGGAACTGCGCTGCTGAGAAAACTATCACTGGGTGCAAACTCAGAGCGGGGGAGGTAGGGTAGTGAAGAATTGTGTAGTTCTCATATTGTTGGCGGTCTCGCTGACTGCGCTTGGTCTCGGAGTCTGCGCCACTGCTAGCGAGCATCCGGAAATCCCGTTTGAAGCCCTTTGGGCATCGTCGGGACACGCTGATGCAACCGCCGAAGCTTTCGTTCACTGGGATGAAGATGATCCCCCTTTGGTGTCGAAAAGCTGTGCCAAGTGCCACAGCGGTGCCGGTTTCCTTGACTTCCTCGGGGTCGACGGGACGGAGGTGGGCACGGTCGAGAATGCCCCAGAGCCGGGCGTCATCACCTGTATTGCCTGTCACAACGAGGCAACTATCGCCATGGGCAGCGTGATCATGCCCTCGGGAATCGAACTGACCGGTCTTGGCAGCGAGGCCCGATGTATGCAATGCCATCAGGGACGCCAGTCCACCGTGAGTGTCAACGATTACATTGCCGCGGCGGGTGTCACCGACGAAGACGCCGTCGCGGAAAGCCTCAGTTTCCGAAACGTTCACTACTTCCAGGCGGCGGCCACGCAGTTTGGCGGCGTAACCATGGTTGGGTATCAGTACGCCGGCAAGACTTACGATGCTAAGTTCGCCCACGTGGACGGCTACGACAACTGTATCAGTTGCCACGACCCACACACGCTCGAGGTCCGAGTTGAGGAATGCAGCGTATGTCACGCGGATGTCGTTGAGGTAGACGATCTGAAGGCCGCAAGGATGGAGGGCTCGCTTGCCGACTACGACGGTGATGGCGATGTGGCTGAAGGCGTTTACTACGAAATCGAGGGGCTGAAGGAGATTCTCTACCGGGCCATCCAGGCCTATGCCCGCGATGCTGGAACTCCAATTGTGTATGACGCGCACTCCCATCCTTACTGGTTTACCGACGCCGGAGATAATTACAACGGCTTCTGGACGCCTCGTCTGCTCAAGGCGGCGTACAACTACCAGTTCTCGATGAAGGATCCGGGGGGGTTCGCGCATGGCGGTAAGTACATGATCCAACTGCTCTACGATTCGATCGAAAATTTGGACGCCAGCCTTGTCACGGATCTCCATCGCAATGACGCAGGGCACTTCGCCGGGTCGCAGGAGGCCTGGAGGCACTGGGACGAGGACGGCGAAGTGACAAGTTCCTGCGCCAAGTGTCACAGCGCGACCGGGCTCCCGTTCTACCTGGAGGTCGGGGCAAACAGGGCGGAGCCGCTCTCTAACAGCATGCTTTGCTCCACCTGTCACGACTCCCAACCCGAGTTTGGCAGGTATGTTGTTGATGAAGTGAAATTCCCCAGCAGTGCCGAGGTTGGCTTCGGCAAGGGGGAAGATGCCAACCTGTGCCTGAGCTGTCATCAGGGAAGGGAGTCTACAGCCAGCGTCAACTCGAGGATCGGCGATAGCGAAGACGACACCGTGGTGCAAGGTCTACGCTTCGCCAACGTCCACTACTTTGCCGCAGGGGCTACGCTCTTCGGGACGGAGGTCCAGGGAGCCTACGAGTACGATGGGAAGACTTACAACGGCCGATTCGCTCACGTGCCAGGGTTTAACACCTGCATCCAGTGCCACGACACGCACGGCCTCGAGGTCAAGGAGGAATCGTGTGGCTCGTGTCATGCCGGCAAGGAGACGGTCAAAGACATTCGTATGGGTTCTACCGACTTCGATGGGGATGGCAACGCGGACGAAGGGATCGCCAATGAAATCCAGACTCTCGACGAGACCCTCTACGCGGCTATTCGGGACTACGCAACCAGTGTGGTTGGAACTGGCATTGTCTACAATGCACATCGCTATCCCTACTGGTTCACCGAGACCGAAGAAAGCTACGGTACTTGGACACCGCGCCTGCTCAGAGCGGCTTACAACTACCAGTACATAAAGAAAGATCCCGGCGCGTTTGCCCACAACGGCAAATACATCATCCAGGTGCTCTACGACACCCTGGCTGACTTGGGAGTGAATACGAGCGGCATGGTCAGACCGTAGCTAGCTGAACAACCAGACAGGGCGGCAAAGATTGAGCATTTCCGCCCTGTCTTTTTTCCGGCCGTGCAACTTGAGCGTGGCAGACTTCATGCAGTTGACATCCAATGTCTCGCCCGGTACGATTCGTCAAGCCTTTCCCAGAAAAGAGGAAACAGTTTGTGGAACCTGGAGTAGCTACTCAAACCACAACGCGCGATAACAAAGCAAGGCGACGGCGGTTTATTATCGTAGGAGTCATCATAGCTGTGGTCGTTGGGTGGCTGTTGTACAGCAACAT
>CAZOUO010000031.1:17767-21896 GCA_964582975.1 uncultured Thermotogae bacterium
GGACGATACCAAACTAACGGTGTATTCGAGGCGACGTCGATATTTCTCAAATGTCCCTCCAAATACGCTGAGAAATAGATGATAGATGATGGCAAGCATTGGCACGTGGATCCTGATCCTCTCACTCGCGGTCTCCGCATACGGCGGGCTCGTTGCCTTTCTCGGTGCAGCTCGACGATCGCGGCGACTGATAGAGAGCGGGGAGAAGGCGGTTTGGGTAGTGGCAGTTCTGGTCAGCTTCGCATCGGCATTGCTATTATACTTCTTGCTGAAGAACGGATTTCATCTCAAATACGTCTATCAGCACACCAGCACGCACCTTCCACTCATATATCGAATCTCTGCCTTCTGGGCAGGCGAGGAGGGATCTCTACTTCTCTGGCTCTGGCTTCTATCGATTCTGACAGTGTTGGTGACAACAGGTAGAAGGAATCGCTCGGGAGAAATGGCTCCGCACCTGTTGGGCATATTGGCTCTGGTTGAGGCGTTTTTCGCGCTGATGGTGGTGGCCACGAGCAACCCGTTTGAGACGCTGCCCATAACGCCGGCAGAAGGAGTCGGAATGCTCCCTCTACTTCAGAATCCGGGCATGGTCATCCACCCTCCCGTACTTTTCCTTGGATATGCCGCATACACACTGCCATTTGCTTTTGCGCTGGCTTCGATAATGGGAAAAGAGTTTCCTGCGCCTTGGGTCAGGCAAATGCGCCGATGGAATCTGCTGGCCTGGACTGCCCTGGGTGCCGGCATTCTCATTGGCGGATGGTGGTCTTACGTCGAGCTTGGATGGGGCGGTTACTGGGCGTGGGATCCTGTGGAAAACGCCTCGCTAATCCCGTGGCTTGTAGGGACCGCGTTTCTTCATTCCACGCTCATGGAGGAGCGACGGGGTCGTCACAGGCGGTTGAACCTTGTTCTCCCCGCAATCGCTTTTGCCCTGTGCCTGTTCGCCACTCTGGTGACCCGAGGTGGCATCATCGTGTCTGAGCTTCACGGCTTCTCCAGCAGCATTCAGCCCATCGCCTACTATCTCTTCGGATTCATCGCGGCCGTACTTGTTGCAACCTTCGTCCTCATGGCTCGACGACAGGAACAGTCGAAGGGGCCACCCGAGGCAGGCAGCTTTTTGTCTCGGGAAGGGAGTTTTGTACTAGCAAACATCCTGTTTTGCGGGGCAGCTGGCGTTGTCCTTCTGGGCACGGTGTACCCGACGTTGGTACAGGCAATTCGCGGAAATTTGCTCAGCCTCAATGCCTCTTTCTACGATTGGGTCATCGGCCCTTTGATGACCGTGGTGATCCTCCTAATGGGTATCTGCCCGCTCATCGGCTGGCGGCGTCTCGACAAGGAGTTGACTAAGAGGCTAGCCGCTCTTGGGCTCGCAGGGTTGGTCGTCGTTCTCGTTTTTGCCATTCTAGGGATTCGTAGGCCGTTTCCCCTCGCCTCAGCGTTTGTCTGCGCATTTGTCTTGGTCTCCCTGCTGTGGCTGTTTGTCCGTGATCTCGTGACGACGTATCGAATAAAGAGAAAGACCTTCGTCACAGGCATGGCATCTCTGCTTGCAGCATCTCGGCGTCGTTATGGAGCATACCTCGTCCATCTTGCGATAGTCCTTATCGCCATTGGGGTCACGGGGTCTACCGCTTACAGGTCGGAGCAACTCGTTTCCCTCACTCCGGGTGAGTCAACCAGCCTCCGTGATTATGAGATTCGCTATGAGGGGTTTTCGACGGACACGCTGAACGAATCTCCCGAGACTGCTCAAAGTCACGTCCGTTACGCGACGACGCTCAACGTGTATCGAAATGGCTCAAGGGTAACAAAATTGAGGCCGGAGAAGAACTACCACTGGACTCTAGAGAGTCCATGGGTCACTGAGGTCGCGATATCCAGCTCCCTTACTGACGACCTCTATGTTAGCCTAGCCAGCCTTGACAAAGACGGTCGGGCCGGCTTCCAGCTAGTGATCAACCCACTTGTCAGTTGGATTTGGATTGGCGGCGGTGTGCTGTTGCTGGGTGCATTGCTCGCTGCCTGGCCCGCGAAGCGACGTATGCCTGAGGAGAACTAGGTGCGCAGTAAAGCGACTGGTCTTGTGGCCATCCTCTCTGTCTATCTCACTCTGGCAATGATCGGTTGGGCTCAAGGAGACGGGATTATTGAGGGGCAGGTCCTAAACGCCTCGTTGGGCGATTCACCTGTACAAGGGGCAACAGTCATACTGCGAGTCTGGAGCGGAGACGAGCAACGCGCGCCGCTGGAAGAAACGACCGATGATCAAGGGCAATTCCGCTTCGAAGGTCTCGATACCCAAACACACCGCTATCAACTACGGGTGGATCACGAAGGAATCGCCTATGGGTTTGATATCGAGGACTTCCCTGAAGGAGAGAATCTTCTGTCCCTACCGATCAGCGTTTACGACACGACAACCAGCGATGACGCTCTGCTGGTGGAAAGAGCGCATCTGATCATTGACTACCGTGCTGGAGTGCTTGATGTTCAAGAAGTCCTGATCATCGCCAACCGTGGCAAAACCACATACGTGGGTCCACAAGGAGAGGAGGGACAGGGGACTATCCGCTTTTCACTTCCACCGGCTGCTGCTGACCTACAGCTACCGGATGAGTGGACAGCCCGTTCGGTGGTGATGAGCGAAGACGGCTTCGCGTACACGTTGCCAATTCTTCCCGGCACCAAGGAGTTCTTTTTCAGCTATGCGGTGCCAATCACCTCTTCTAGCTACGTCCTGTCAAAGCCGATTATCTACTCAACCAAACACCTCGACGTTTTCCTTGCCGAAAGCGACATTGCGGTCACAGCACCGGGGCTGGTATCGCAGGAGACACTCACCCTGCAAGGCGGTCGCTACCGCCACCTGAGCGGAAGCGACCTGCCTGCTGGAAGCACCTTGGCCCTGCACTTTACAACACCATCCTCCGAGGCTGTGCAGGCAGAACGGGGAGGAGGGGGCTCTCGTGCGATGATGGCAGTGGTTATTGGCCTGGTGGTGTTGGTAGCCCTACTGGTTGTGGTCTATCCGTTCTTCAAACACCGCCACGGCAAAGAAACAAGATGATCGAGGTTCACGGTCTTGTCAAGTCGTTTGGCCCCACTTATGCGTTGCGAGACATCGATTTCGAGGTAGCAGTTGGCGAGTTCCTTACGATATTGGGACCGAACGGAGCGGGCAAGACTACCCTGCTTCGGGCTCTTGCCACTCTGCTGAAGCCCACCAGTGGACGGATCCGCATCAGTGGCATGGACCTTCGCTCTGATAGCATGGAGATCCGTCGGCGGCTAGGTTTCGTTTCACATCGTCCGTTTACCTACGCCAACCTGACCGTAGAAGAGAACCTTACCTTCTACGGAAGGTTGTACGACGTGCGTCCTCTGGGTCAGCGAGTCGAACAACTTCTTGCTCTCGTTGGACTGGACGGCCGTCGTCGAAGCCGAGCCTGCACCTTATCCAGAGGGATGCAGCAGCGCCTCTCCCTTGCACGTGCGATCATCCATGACCCGGCGCTCATGCTGCTGGACGAGCCGTACGCGGGACTTGACCAGCAAGCGATAATGATGCTACGCGAATTGCTCGTCACAGTCCGCAAGCAATCTCATACGGTTGTCATGGCAACACACAACCTTGAACGAGGATTTGAGCTGTGCGACCAATTAGTCATTCTATCCCATGGGCGCATCGTGTACCAGAACAACAAGGACTCATTGACACTGGCTACACTGCAAGACGCTTACTGGCAGCACACAGGGAACAAATCTGGTGGTAAGGTAGTTCTCCCATGAGATACATCAACAAGGTGCTGGGGATCGTTTGGAAAGACATGGTGGCAGAATTGCGCACCAAGGAGCTGTTCAGTTCCATGTTTGTCTTTTCCTTGCTGTTGATCGTTGTTTTCAAGTTCAGTTTTGACCTGCGGGTGGGTAATGTCATCTTGATTGCACCTGGTGTGCTCTGGGGCACGTTTGTCTTCGCCGGGACATTGGAGTTGAACCGCTCGTTGTCTTTGGAGATCGAAGACGCGCACTTGGATGGCCTTCTTCTAGCTCCGGTGCCACGGAGCGCAATCTACCTGGGCAAGATGTTGGGCAATCTGTTCTTCATTTGCGCAAC
>CAZOUO010000032.1:0-21311 GCA_964582975.1 uncultured Thermotogae bacterium
GTGCTAGAGAGGATCAAACTTGACTTAGCTAGGGAGGAGCGATGAACGAGAAGCAAAACTCAGCGAGCATCAGCGGTGCAGGAAGCATCTCTGGAGGCACCTATGACCGGGTGTCGATCTCCGGTGCGGGCAAGATCTCCGGAGACGTGGTTGCAGAGGTGTTAAGGATCTCTGGGGTTGGCAAGGTCGAAGGTCGAGCTGAGGCGAAGGAGATCGCGGCCTCCGGCAGCGCGACATTTGCCGGTGAAGTGATCGCTGAGGAGATGCGGGTGAGTGGAAGCGGGCGCATCGATGGACGAGTCGAAGCAAAGGAATTGAAGTGTTCTGGAACGCTTCGCATATCTGGAGCAGTGGTTTCCGAGTACGTCAAGATAACAGGGAGTCTCCGTGTCGGTGCTGATGTTGAGGCGGCGATCTTCAGGGCCACGGGCGGATTCGACATTGGGGGTCTCCTCTCTGCAGACAAGGTCGAGGTCAAGTTGGGAGGCCGCTGCCGTGCTCGCGAGATCGGGGGAGAGCGCATTGAGATCCGGCGAGGAAGTTGGTTGGAGAAGGGACTGATCCTTGATGGCCTGATCAAAATGTTCACCGGAGGAGGGGCCGCGGAATTGCGGGCCTCCCAGATTGAGGGCGATGAAATCGTCCTTGAAGACACCACTGCCGACGTGGTTCGTGGCAAGAGGATCGAGATTGGCCCAGGATGTCGCATCACTTCGGTAGAGTACGCAGAGTCACTCAAGGTAGATCCAGAAGCCAAGGTCGAGAAGCAGTCAAAGATTTAGAAGCAAGAAGAGCTATGCCTACTCCAACCCTACGAGTATCTCGGATCGTGACAATGAATGTTATTTCACCCGAATTGTGCCACGTACCACTTCTGTAGTATTTCGTAGACGGTTTTTTCGAGGAATTCCCTTACGAACTTAGCTCCGAAGTACAGTTGGGGCAGCGCGTTGCCGCGATGGGGATTGTAGTCATGCAGAATGGGCAATCCTTTGTCGTCGGCGCTCCGACCGCCTTCGGCTTCTGCATCCGCTGGTAGGCCCTTACGAGCAGGAACACGACGAAGGCGATGAGAAGAAAGTTGATCAGGTTGTTGATGAACGCGCCGTAGTAGACTGCGGCGGCTCCCGCTTCCCGAGCTGCGTTGGCGGACTCGTACGCTCGGCCAGAGAGATTGACGTACAAGTTAGCAAAATCGACGTTTCCGGCAGCTTTTCCGACCAGTGGCATGATGATGTCTTCGATGAACGACTTGACGAGCGTTGCGAATGCCACCCCCATGATGAACGCGACCGCCAGCTGCAACAGATTCCCCCTCTGGATGAAGTCACGAAACTCCTTCCACATGATCTGACCTCCGGTAAACAGGGTTGCTAAATAGCATCATACATCGTGGGGTCAGGCTAGTGAAGGCCTTCCAACGTCGATGAGAGGAGGGCGGAAGGTAAGGGTAAGACGACAGCGCTCCGTTGTTGCAAAGCGGGCGTGTGGTTAACGCTTTTTCATTTTTGCTCGCGCGTCTTTTGGGTGTACCATGGCTGATAAGGACAGCGCTGGGGGTGATGTCTAAGCAGGCTGGGTTGGTAGCGGGGAGAATTCAGTCACGGGAAGTGGGAGGTGTGAAGAACTGTTCGATATCACTTCGTTCTCCGTTGGAAAGCTGAACCTCAAGGAGTTTGTTCCTTGCGCGAGGAGAAAGCCGCGCTCTTGGGAGGAGTAAACCATGAAGAATGCCCTATTGCTTGTGATCATCTGGGTTGGGATCATCACTTTTGCCTCAGGGTACCTATTGGTGCAAAGGGAGCCAGAGCACCAGACCTTCGAGTTCTCTAGCGGGGGTGCCTACCATGTCCAAGGTTACGGAGAGTGGGCCATTAGAGTGGACACGGAAGGGATGTTCTCAGTCACACACAACATTCGAGGGGAGGTAGCGGACTACGGGTCTTTCTTGCTCTCTGACGAAGAGAGCTCGGAGTTGTGGAGGCTGATCCGCGGGGTTGCTATTGAGGAGATGGATTCCTCCGATCGTCTGGGACGCCCGGATGAGACTGCTTACAGGTTCACACTTCGAGTCAACGGGCAAGCGTACTCAGTGAGTCTGTGGGTCAGCGATGCACGGGAAGATGAGCGGATCGTTGCTCTTGTTGAGGAGCTTTCGGTGTTAATCGAACGGCACACGGGCGAAGTGCCCGTTCTTTACTGAAAGTTTGCCTTGTTGAAAGCCGTCAGAACTGCAGGTGTGCATGTGTTTTGGTCAAACCGCCCAGTGTCTTAAGCCTCCTTTCAAACCGACGTCCCAAGGGCTGAGAATGGCCCGTGGGGGGCGAGATATAAAAGAGAAGGAAAGTGCGAAATGGAGTTACTGATTCGACCGGTCCGGGTGGAGGATGCCGCCGCTCTTGTTGCCATTCTCAATCCGATCATTGAAAACGGACAGCACACAATACTTGACACGCCCTTTTCCGTAGAAGCCGAACGTGACTACCTGACAAGATTTCCCAAGCGCGGGATTCTCCACGTGGGAGAACGTCGTAGCGATCAAGCGATCGTTGGCTTTCAGAGCATTGAGCCGTTTGCCACCTACACCCACGCGTGTGATCACGTCGGCGTTGTGGGCACTTTCGTGGCGCTCTCACATCACAGACAAGGTGTTGGGAAGCATCTTTCCGAGGCGACGTTTGCAGCCGCCAAGTGCAAGGGCTACGAAAAGCTGTTCTCGTTCGTCCGTGCGGATAACCGTCAGGCTCTAGCGTTTTATCGCCGACTTGGCTTTCGCACCGTCGGGAAAGCGTTGCGACACGCCAAGTTCGATACAAAGTATGTGGATGAGGTCATCATCGAGAAGTTTTTGTGACGGTACTCTCTAGAGATAGCGTGCCCAAAAGGGGTGTTGTCGGACATGAAGAGTCGCACGCGAGGAGAAGCATTGTGTCGTGGATGATCACTCCCCAGCAGACCCTCTCTGCCGCTCGGAGCGCCGGCCTTCGCGATGATGATCTGAGGGTAGATGGTATAGCTGTTCTGACGTTCAGCAAGGCGGTAGTGGAGCGAATGGAGGAACTCTGTGAACTGAAAGAGATCCAGTGGTTAGCACCGCAGCATCATCCGTACGCCGCCTGTCACGCAGCAAAGCAGGGGGCCTATCAGGGCCGGCAAGTTACCGTTCTCGTGCCGCCGATGGGTGCCTCGCCGTTGGCATGTATCATTGAGGATCTTGTTGCTTGTGGCGCGGAGGCGATCTTCCTCGTCTGCGCAGCGTGGTCGTTGGGGCCACCGGTCCAATTCGGCGACCTGATCATTCCCAGCTTCTCCGTCGGCCCCGATGGCACGTCGATCCACTACGGCAACACCAAAGGTCGAGTTTCCGCCAACGCAAGGGTGGTCGAGGTCTTGCAAGAGGCAAGTCGGGCGCGCGGTGAGAATGTTCATGTGGGCGGAAACGCGATCTGCGAGGCGCTCTATCGCATTACCCCCGAGATGGTTAAGGAGTTTCGCGAGCAGGGCTGCCTATGCATGGAGAACGGTGAAGCGGCCACCCTGTTTGCCGTTACCCAGACTTTGGGTGTGCCAAGCGGCGCCCTCTTTCAACCGTACATCGACTTGACAAGGGGGTGGGATCCTAATCGGCTCGACGAGCGCTATCGGGAAACCTGCCGACTTCAAGCCGAGGTCGTCCTTGCGGCAGGTCTCTACCTGTAAAACCAAGTTTCGCGCAGGAGTCGAAAGATACATGGAAGCAGAATAGGAGGGAAGCATGAAGGAGGTTCGCTTCTTCCAGGTAGACGTCTTCACTGACCGGCCGTTCGGTGGGAATCCGTTGGCCGTCTTTCCCGATGCCGAGGGGCTCACCACGGATGAGATGCAGCGCCTGGCCCGGGAAATGAATCTTTCCGAGACGACGTTCGTGCTGTCACCGCAGGCGGCGGATGCCGATTTCAAGGTGCGCATCTTCACCCCGGCGGCGGAGTTGCCGTTCGCCGGCCATCCCGTAGTGGGGACCCACTGGGTGTTGGCCCATTTGGGGCGCGTCAAGCTGACAGGACCGGTTACGCAGGTGCGCTTCGAACTGGGGGTGGGCATCCTTCCCGCTGATCTGCACGTGGTTGGCAAAAAGGTGGAGAGGGTGGTGATGACCCAGGATCGCCCCGCCTTCCTTGCCATCGTGGAGGATGTCTCCGAGCTGGCCCAGGGGCTCGGTCTGCCTGCTGAGGCGATCACCGAAACAGGCTTGCCGGTGCAGCTCGTCTCCACCGGCGTGCCGCAGATGATGGTCCCAGTACGTTCTTTAAAACAGGTGCAAGGTCTGGACGCAAGCAAGCTAAACACGACTGTGCTCAATCGAGTCTGCGACGCGGTCGGCACCAAGTGCGTGATGGTCTTTGCCCTGGCGACAGAGCAATCTGAAGCGGCGGTCCACACCCGTATGTTCGCTCCCTTGTTGGGAGTGCCCGAGGATCCGGCCACCGGCAGCGCCAACGGCGCGTTGGGTGCCTACCTCGTCCACCACCGCCCTGTCCCAGTGACCGAGCCGACCACGCACATCGTCAGCGAACAGGGATCGGAGATCGGCCGACCGAGCACGCTAACCGTTGAGGTGGACAGCGAAGGCGAGGCAGTCACCGCCGTACGGGTGGGCGGGCAGGTGGTGCTCGTCGCAGAAGGCGTGGTGCGGTTCTAAGACAGGAGGCTTCGATGATCGTAAAGGCTGCTGAAAGGCAGAAACGCGGCTTCAAAGGGGTGGAGTTCCTTGTCGGTGCGACCGGGGAGCGGATGATGGTCACTCTGATGACGTTCAGAGAAGACCAGGAAGTAGGTACCCACGCTCATTCCAATGAGCAGGCCGGCTACTGCGTCCGAGGCCGCTTCGAGCTGACCATCGCCGGCGAGTCGACACTGATCGAGCCGAACGACAGCTACGTGATCCCGGCCGGGGCGACCCACAGCTATCGCATCCTGGAGGATTCCCTGGCCGTGGAGGTTTTTTCACCACCCCGCGAGGACTACCGCTAGCTTGAGAGGTGCGTGATCGGAGTGGTCTTATGTTGCGCCTGGTGCCTTGACTACTGAGGGGAAGTCGGAGAATGCTGAAATTTGACCCAATCCGATTGATTTTCAACCAAGGAGACGTAGTGACGAAGCTTTCCTGTCTGGAATTCTTCGGGCTGGGGGATTCTCCGCGAGCGAGGACTTGTTTAGCGAACCTAATCGGACATCAACGTCCCGATGGGAGCTTTCCCAGCTTGTTTGACCCCGAAACTTGGGGAATGCGTGAGACGGTCAGGAACACCCTTCTCCTGCTAAAGGTTGGGTTGCCGCCGGTGGGGGTCAATGTGGATAGCGCCGTGCGATTTGTCTTGGCTCATCAGAGGCCTGATGGCGGTTGGAGTGAAAACCAGTCGCTGCAGCTTCCTGCGGAGCTCGTTGAGCTGAGCAACCAACGAAGCGTCACTTGGCTGACCGCGGACGTGGTAGAACTTCTGCACCGGGTGGGGAAGGCAAATCGTCCTGAATGTCGGGTGGCGCTGGAATGGCTCAGAGTGATGCAGAACCAGCACGGCGGCTGGTATTGCTTCGCCGGAGCGATTGGAGAGCAGAAGAACGATCCTGGTGACCCTGACTCTACGGCCCAGATCACTTTCCTGATGGGCGAGATCTACGGGGAGAACGAACCAGTTTATCTCAAAGGCAGAACCCTGTTTGAGAGCTACCTTAACAAGACCGCTCAGGATGTGAAAAGGGGGTATTGGATTCGCCTGCGTGATGGCCAAAAGGAAGCTCTTGACGTTTATCATCTGACCCATCTGCTCTTGTCTTGGCTGCTCGATCCGCCACGGCGCATCCGTAGCGGCTACGATGTGAGCGATTCCAGGGTGCAGCAAATGATGGAAGCTCTCATCGAGATCCAGTGCGAGGACGGCGGCTGGCGGCCGTTTTGGGCCGAAGAAAGCGATCCCGGCTACACACTCCTTGCGGTCAAGGTTTTGGTCTTGACCGGCGCAATGTCAAGAGGCGACTTCCAGGCGACCGTTAAAACATACACAGGCTGAATACGCGGTGTTGTTGGCGAGCAAAGTATCAGAGAGTAGATCATGCGTGTTTTGGTTACAGGCGGAACCGGATACATCGGGGTCCAGTTAGTCGATGCGCTTTGCCAGGCGGGGCGCATGGTTCGCGTCCTCGACTTAAGACCTCCAGATCCCAGACGTCCGGGCGTCGATTATGTCGTCTCCTCGATGGCCGACCCTGCCGCGGTCGCTCGTGCGATGCAGGACGTGGAGGCAGTCTATCACCTAGCGTGGCGCTTCCTTAGTGAGGCTTCTCAACCGGAGTTCCAGCCTGAGCTCGAGCGTCGGGAGATTCAGGAGAATCTCTTCGGAACGCTCAACCTGCTGGAGGCCGCTTTGGCTGCGAGGGTGCGGCAGTTCGTGTTCGCCAGCAGCGCCGCGGTATATGGCCCCACCGGACCGGAGAAAGTGGACGAGGAACACCCCTGTCATCCTGAAAGAAGCACCATTGGCGGGCCGGTCTACGGCATCACCAAACTGGCTTGCGAAAAGTACTGTCTGGCCTACCACCACCGAGGCCTGCCGGTGACGATCCTCCGCATCCACGGCGTGTTTAGCGAGGGGAATCTGGGTCAATTTGAGACGATGATCGAGCAGACGCTGGCAGGAAAGCCGGTGCAAGCCTTTCGGGAAGCAGGTGGCCAGTACGCCTATATTGATGACGTCCTGAAAGCGTGCCTTCTTGTCCTCGACAATCCCAGCGCTTGCGGCGGGGTATTCAATCTGGCAGGGACGCACACCTATCGTGACCCCGAACTTGCTCGCTTCATAGTCAATGCCACGGGTTCAAAGACTGACCTTGCACTGATCGACGATCCGGGCCAAGGGATGATCTCGGTAAGTGTAGGCAAACTCTGCAGGCTTCTTGGGCATCAGCCAACGGAAGAAGAATTTCTGCCCGGCTTGATCCGACAGGCCATTGAAAAGCCCCGTGATAGTGCCAAACCGCCCACGAGGCAATGAGGCTCTACCCATGCCACTTTGGCGAAGGTACCTTATCGTCTCTGTGGGCGCAGCGAAGTCGGGTTGTGGAATGAGACTAGACACCCGGGTTGTCGCTGCGACGTTCCCATGGTGAGCCCACAGACATGAAACCGTTTTTCTACATGTCGGTGCCTTCCTCCTTCGGCACGCTCGGCCTTGTTTGGCAGGAGACTGAGCAGGGGCCGAGAGTGCAGCGGGTGTTTCTCCGCGTCGCACAGACTTCGGTGAAAGATCTTGTTCGGGGAGCATTTGTTGGTGCACGGCCTTTCTCACGCCGTCCAATCGCTGAACTCGGGGAACGGATGCAGGCGTTTCTCGAAGGAGCCGCCATCGATTTCGAGCTAGAGTGGATCGCGCTGGAGAACTGCTCTTCATTTCAACAACGTGTCCTTCTGGCCGAGCGCAAGATCCCGCGCGGCTGGGTGAGCACCTACGGAAGGATCGCCAAAAGCCTGCGGACTCCCGGTGGTGCCAGGGCGGTCGGCAGAGCCCTTGCCGAAAATCCCTTTCCGATCATCATCCCCTGTCATCGAGCGACCCGGTCGAACGGAGAACTGGGCGGATATCAGGGTGGCCCACAGATGAAACGCGCGCTACTTGAGCTTGAAGGGATAGCATTCTCGCCGACGGGGAGGATCTTGATGAGGCAGGTTTACTACTAGTGTTCGACAATCCGGGTGACGCAAGTCTCTTTCCGCTGTTTTATTCCCTAGTCTACGAGGAGATTCTTGGGACGACGCCTTCTAGCAGTATGGGTGCAGCAGTTCGAGGATCTTGGCAAGCGGCTTGACGTCGCTTTCGCTGAATTGATCGAGCTTGTTCGAGTCGATGTCGAGAACGGCAACGACCTCGTCGTCTTTCATGAGAGGAACGACGATCTCGCTCTTGGAACGCGGATCGCAGGCGACGTGCCCGGGAAACTGCTCCACGTCCGCAACGACCACCGGCTGCTTCGTCTTGACGCAGTGTAGGCACACGCCCTGACCTTTTAGCACCTGGCAGGAGACCGGGCCCTGATAGGGCCCCACGTGCAGCGTGTCTTTGCCTTTGACGAAGTAGAAGCCGGTCCAGAAGTGATGGGGCATCTTGGCGTGAAGCACCGCACAGATCGTCGCCATTGCCGCAAGCAGATTCGGTGACTTGCCTTCGATCAAGCCTCGTAGCTGAACAGTAATCCGCGCGTAGCGGTTGAGCCTCTTCTCGTCGGTCACGTTGCCCCTCTTTGGAAACGTTGTTTGTGCTCCGCGCTTTCTTTAGACTATGCGTATTCTATCCCGATTCCATACCTAATCCATAGCTATTTTTGTGTTTGCTCCCACGAACCACCGAGCGTGACTTATCAGGATATGCGTTTCCGTATCTGGCTCTTCGCTATTCGGAGTGGGTGGCCTGTCAAAAAGCGAGGGGCTGTCGAATCATTAGGAAACCAGGAGTTCAGGAAGAGGATCGACTTTCTGCTTCCTTATTCAGAACTGCGGTCTTGTGTCTCCTCCCGGTTCCCTCATTGCATTAGCATGGGCATGAGCGGTTTGGGTGGATGTGCCCGTGGTAATAACGCTTGATAATATTAGCGCGTCGCGCTATCCGGGCAACCGGCTCGAGAAGTTGTCGGGGAATCGGTCAGGCCAGCACAGCATCCGGATCGACGATCAGCGGCGAATATGCTTTCGATGGAGCAAAGGAGACGCCTACGAGGTTGAGATCGCGGATTACCACTAGGAGGTTGAGAGAAATGACGCGAGGAAAATTTGCCCCGGTTCATCCCGGGGAAATTCTGCTCGAAGAATTCTTGAGGCCAATGGGGATCAGTCAGTATCGGCTGGCGAAGGACATAAGCGTGCACCCGCGGCACATCAACGAAATTGTCCACGGCAAACGGTCGATTACAGCGGACACGGCGCTCCGGTTGGCCCGGTATTTTGGTATGTCGGAGCGCTTTTGGCTGAACCTCCAGGCACGATATGATCTGGAAATCGAGAAGGATCGCCTGGAGGGACGGCTAGAACGAGAGGTCAAGGTCCTGGCAACCAATTCGGCAGCATAGATGCGGCCGCCCACTCGCTTCTGTCACGTTATCGGCTCGGTGCCACTAGGATGGCAAGTCGTTGCGTGTGCAGTGAAAAGCCTGCAGCACATCCGCACACTTGGCTGCTCGTCAACCCGAGGAATGGGTGGGAGAGGAAAATGAAAATCGCAGTGATCTTCCTGGTGCTGCTCTCGGCGGCCCTCGGTCCCGCGTTCGTTGCAAGTGGTGGTGAATCGACGCCGCTACCCTATCCCTGGGACGAGCAGAACATGTTCTTCGGCTGGAGCATCATCGGCAAGGAAAAGGTCCCCTATGTCAAGGATCTCGACATGTCGTGGGCCTCGCTTCAGCCGCACGTGATGTGGTTTGAGATCGAGCACGGACCCGGCGTATACGACTGGAGCACGCTTGACGCAGAGATTGCCTGGCTGCAGGAGCTCGACGTGGACATCACCCTCGTCTATTCCACCTTCTGCAACACCTACGACGAGACCCTCAGAAAGCAGATCCGGGGAGAGCTTCTCGCCCTGGCAGCGCAGCCGGGCATCAGCACCCTGCCCGATGCGTGGATCACGTGGAACCGGCAGCTGATGGGGCCGGAGAAAAACGATCTGGAGCCCGATCCATTCGACGAAAACGACGAGATGATGGGGCACTTCGTCGCATTCGCCCGGGTGCTCACCGAGCGCTACGACGGCGACGGCATCGACGATTGGGAGGGCCTAAAGTACCCGTTGCGCGTCCATCACATCGTGGAGGAATGGCCTAGCCCCGGCCTGAGCGCCAAGACCTATCTGGGATATCTGGCGCGGCTCTCTCCCGCGATCAAGCAGGCCGATCCCAGTGCCAAGGTCATGATCCCCGGCCTGTACATGCCGAACTGGGGCAGGGTTTACGCGTATCTTGACGGCTACATCGACGACCCCGAAGCCGGAATCGTCAACGGCGTCAGGTACACCAAAGCCGAACTCAGCGAGATGCAGCACGTCACCTTCGGCAAAAGGGCCTACGAGGCGATCCTCGATCACGGGCGGGACTACTTCGACCTCGTCGATATCCACCTGTACACGGAAAAGGAGACGTTCTACGAAGGCGAGATCGGATACGTGAAGGGCACGATGACGAAACTCGGCTACCAAAAGCCGATCTGGTGCGTCGAAGGCGGCGGGCCGTTCCGCAATCCCGAAAGCGCGCCCGACGACCCGCAGGGCGACCCCCTGTTCGGTACGACCAACGAGAAGGAAGTTGCCGAATATGTGGTGAAGTTCCACGCCATGTCCGCGGCAGCGGGGTTGGAGCGGCAGCACTGGGGGATCGGCGGGCAGCCCCAGCAGGGCTACTGGTCCGGGCCGTGGAACATCATGGGCCTGCTGGAGAAGGTAACGGGGAAGAAGCGACCGGCCTACTACACCTACAAACTGATGCGGGAGAAATTGCGCGATTTCGAGATCGGCAACGTCGCCGAACTGAGCATCGATTCCATCCGAGTCTTCGAATTCTTGACCCCAAAGGGCAACGTCTATGTTTCCTGGGATCGAGATGCTGGAGAGACTACGTTCCCGACGGATCTCAGCGCCCTACTCGGCGAAAGAGACGTCATTCTCACCCCGATCATCACCGAGCTTGACCCCGATGGCGCCCCCATCGTTCCGGAAGTGAAGAGACTTAGCACAACAGCCGTACCATTGAGCATCACTCCTGTGTTCATCGAGTGAGCGGCGATCCCTGCTGGACGTTTGATAAGATCGCCAGGGAACAACGTTTTGCCTCAGCATCCTTGTGAAAGTAGAAAAGACGTCATGAAACAGGAGATCAAGGTCATCAGTCTGGCGCTGCCGTATCGCTTGGGCCGCGTGAACTGCTACTTATTGGAGACCGACACTGGCCATGTCTTGATTGATACGGGTGGGTCGAACCGGCGCGCCGATCTTCAAAAGGAACTGGAGAGTGCGGGTTGCACACCGGGCAGTCTCAACCTGATCGTTCTCACGCACGGCGATTTTGACCACACCGGCAATGCGGCCTATCTTCGCCAGACGTTTGGTGCCAAGGTGGCGATGCACCCCGGCGATGCCGGAATGGTCGAACGCGGGGACATGTTTTGGAACAGAAGAAAACCAAACATCCTCATCAGAGTGATGACACCGATCCTCTTTCGGTTTGGCAAGTCGAAACGGTTTGTGCCCGATCTGTACATCGAGGAAGGCCACGATCTCTCGGAATACGGATTCGACGCCCAAGTTGTCAGCATCCCGGGACACTCAAAAGGTTCCATTGGCATCCTGACTACCACCGGTGAGCTGTTCTGCGGCGATCTGCTGGAAAACACAGACAAACCTAGCCTCAATGCCATCATGGATGATGTCGCAGCAGCCAAAAAAAGCGTCGAGAAACTGAGAAACCTTGGAGTCACCACCGTGTACCCTGGACACGGCAGGCCGTTCTTGCTGGAGGAGATTCCAATGGACGGTGACAATGCAATGTGCTAGTGTAGTGCTCACAGACCAATTCGGAGGTACAAGATGAACATCGGCATCATCGTCTATTCTCAGACCGGGCACACCCTTTCCGTCGCTGAGGAGCTGAAGGAGAGACTCACCGCGGCAGGGCATACGGCAAGCCTGGAGAAGGTCACCGTGGTCGGCGGACGCGAACAGGGAGACAGAAACTTCCAGCTTGAAACGCTCCCCGATGCCGGGCCATACGAAGCGCTTGTGTTCGGCTCGGCAGTGGAGGCCTTTTCTCTGTCGCCAGTGCTGACCGCCTATCTGAAGCAGATCGGGTCCTTGCAAGGAGAGAAGGTGGGGTGTCTGGTCACCGAGTTCTTCCCCTACCCGTGGATGGGCGGAAACCGCGCCATCCGCCAGATGCGCAAACTCTGCCAATCCAAAGGGGCGACCGTCGCAGGATCCGGAGTTGTCAACCGGGCGAAATGGCGGCGCGAGAAGACCACTGCCGGGGCGGTCGATCGATTGAGCGGGCTGTTCTGACGCCGACGTTCGAGGACATGGCAGGCAAAGGCTCTGAACCGATGGCACACACGGCAGAAACCGCCAACATGGCGCTGTTCTGTGACTTCGAGAACATCGCATTGGGTGTGAAAGAGGCGGAGTTTCCGAAGTTCGACATCGGCAAGGTGCTCGAGAAGCTCCTGCTGAAGGGGAATATCGTCGTCAAGAAGGCCTACTGCGATTGGGCGCGGTACAAGGAGTTCAAGAGTCCGATGCACGAGGCGTCGTTCGAGCTGATCGAGATCCCGCACGTGAGGCAATCGGGTAAGAACTCGGCCGACATCCGGATGGTCGTTGATGCCCTCGATCTGTGCTACACGAAGGAGCACGTTGATACGTTCGTCATTATCAGTGGCGATTCCGATTTCTCACCGCTTGTCAGCAAGCTGCGCGAGAACAACAAGACCGTCATCGGCGTTGGGGTCAAGAGTTCGACATCGGATCTATTGATCGCCAACTGCGACGAGTTCCTGTTCTACGACGACCTCGCGCGACGCAAGAAACCGGAGAAGAAGCCGCGCAAGGCACCGGCCAAGAAGGCGACGGAGAAGAAGGGCACGAAGGCCGCGCCTCCGGTCGAGGACAAGAAGCGGGAGGCCTGGGACTTGGTCGTCGAAACCTACGAAGCGCTGGTCGAAGAACGCGGCGAGGGCGAGAACATCTGGGGCTCGATGATCAAGCAGACCTTGAAGCGCCGAAAACCGGGGTTCAGCGAGTCCTACTACGGCTTTCGCTCGTTCGGCCAGCTCCTTGAAGAGGCCGGGAAGCAGGGAATCCTCGAACTGGAAAAGGACAAGAGGTCCGGCGGGTTCATTATCAAGAGCGCTCAAACTTCGTAGTCGCTGTTATCGCCATTTGGAAATCGGAGCACATACACCAGCAGTTTGAAAGCACACTCGTGATTTCGCTCTCGTCTCAAGCGGAATGAATATTGCATTCCCGAAATTTACTTCTCCGTTCGACATCCACTAGCCGGTTGTCAGTATGCGTGTCAGTTTTTTCAGCGCGTCGCGGTACTTATCTGGCGACATCTTGCGAATATTCAGGAGCTTCCATTGAAGGGCGGGAAGCTGTTCCAGGTGCTCGATTCCCAAGCGATTCCACTCCGGTGAGCAGCGCTTCATCGAGAGCAGAAACGCTCTCTCATCGTCGTTCAGCGCCCGCACGAGAACCCCGGCAAGGCCGCGCTGAATCTCACAGAGCTCGTCCAACGTCACGTGGATCTGTGCCATGCCCACAAAGTGGCCTTCATAGTCGTCCTTGATAGCTTTGATTCGAGGTGCAAGTAATTCGTTCATTGGCCGGTTGCATCCAGCAAGGTAGACGACAAAGGCCTTTCGGATCTCCAAAGTGATCCCCTCGTTGTCGAGTAAAGGCTTCACATCGTACAGATCACGAGGGTGTTGCCGATCGAGCGCGGCGCAGAGCTTGCTGCCGTAGAGGTCGGCCCCGGAAAGGGATTGAACACGCACGAATGCCTCGAAACGGCGCTGTGCCGCAGGGGACAGATCCCGTTCTTCCGGGGGGTAGACGCTCCCACGAAACACTCGATTGGGTTCGATCTTGACCACGGCATCGGACGTGGAGACAACAAGCCTGATCCGTTGTCCGTCGCTGCTCGTTTCTCGCACGGTGGCGCCTGCTATCCGCTCCTCGATCTCGCCAGCAAGGGAACGAAGCTCCGCATCGATTTCGTTGAGCGCCTCGCCGCGAGGCTTGAGAGGAAGGTAGGCGAGGTCGATGTCGACCGAGATGCGAGGCAGATCCCGAAAGAAGAGATTGATCGCCGTGCCACCCTTCAAAGCGAAGCACGGGTGTCGGCTGATTTCGGGAAGACAGCGTAGAAGCAGCCGAACCTGCGATTCGAATTGCGGATCAAACATCGGGCAAGCCCTCCTGCTTTGGTACTGTGATTCGGTACTTTGGATCGAATCGGCCGCCCTTGTACAGCTGGCGCTTTCCTGTGCCGAGATCCACTCTGGCGGGATCGAGACCGTCGACCCAGCTGTGCCCGGCGCTCTCAGCGCTCCACAGGAAAAGCCGTTTGACCTTGGCGGACGTACAGCTCTCCAGGAGCGACTGGACGACGCTCGGCCGCAACGTTGTGAGCCCCTCCATGAGTTGCAGTACGTGCTCGATATCGGAGTTGGTCCGCATCAAGCGCATCTGTTCCATTACCGCTCGCTCGGCGCTCGACATCGCGATCTCGAAGCCGCCGCAATCAAGTTGCGTGGCGGCCTGAGCCGGGATACGGGAAAATAGCGACAGAGAATGATGATCAACGGTGGCGTCCCACTTGTGCTTCTTAAACCAAGTCGGTAGTTGCTCGGGACGATCGCTGATCAATACGACCTTTCTTCGGCGTCCAAGCGAGAGGAAGTGAGCAAACCCAAGTAGCTCGAGTGCCGTTTGCCCACCCACGTGAACCGTCATTCCCAACTGAGTCTGGAGCGCGTAGAGGCCGCCGTGCCAGTCAACGGTGTCGCCACATCGGAAGTAGGCTCCCTTTCCGATCCGCTCGATCCATCCGTTGCGAAGGTACTTTGCTACGAGTTGACGATAGACCCCTTGCTCATGAAGGAAAGGAGCGGTAACAACCGTCCCTCTCGGCCAAGTTTGGAGAAGCTGGTTGAGTTTACTGCGTGATTGTCTACTCATGGTTTACTTTCCGCCACCAATATGAACCATCATCGCCCGTTAGTTTACCTTTTAGAGTTATTGTCAACCTTTGGTTTACTTATGTCAAGAAAGAGAAACTTGCGGGATTCCGTCACACTCGAACATCACCGAGAACGAAGACTCAACCGCGCTCGTTTTCCCTCCCGCGCACAAGCACCCCAGCTTCACAATGCATCACCAATGAGCAAGACACTAAAGGAATATGCGCAAAAGGCACAGCTAAGGAATGCAGAAAAGAAGGCACGATCCCTTTGGCGTACCCATGGATGGGCGGAAACCGCGCCATCCGCCAGATGCGCAAACTCTGCCAATCCAAAGGGGCGACCGTCGCAGGATCCGGAGTTGTCAACCGGGCGAAATGGCGGCGCGAGAAGACCACTGCCGGGGCGGTCGATCGATTGAGCGGGCTGTTCTGACGCCGACGTTCGAGGACATGGCAGGCAAAGGCTCTGAACCGATGGCACACACGGCAGAAACCGCCAACATGGCGCTGTTCTGTGACTTCGAGAACATCGCATTGGGTGTGAAAGAGGCGGAGTTTCCGAAGTTCGACATCGGCAAGGTGCTCGAGAAGCTCCTGCTGAAGGGGAATATCGTCGTCAAGAAGGCCTACTGCGATTGGGCGCGGTACAAGGAGTTCAAGAGTCCGATGCACGAGGCGTCGTTCGAGCTGATCGAGATCCCGCACGTGAGGCAATCGGGTAAGAACTCGGCCGACATCCGGATGGTCGTTGATGCCCTCGATCTGTGCTACACGAAGGAGCACGTTGATACGTTCGTCATTATCAGTGGCGATTCCGATTTCTCACCGCTTGTCAGCAAGCTGCGCGAGAACAACAAGACCGTCATCGGCGTTGGGGTCAAGAGTTCGACATCGGATCTATTGATCGCCAACTGCGACGAGTTCCTGTTCTACGACGACCTCGCGCGACGCAAGAAACCGGAGAAGAAGCCGCGCAAGGCACCGGCCAAGAAGGCGACGGAGAAGAAGGGCACGAAGGCCGCGCCTCCGGTCGAGGACAAGAAGCGGGAGGCCTGGGACTTGGTCGTCGAAACCTACGAAGCGCTGGTCGAAGAACGCGGCGAGGGCGAGAACATCTGGGGCTCGATGATCAAGCAGACCCTCAAGCGCCGAAAACCCGGCTTCAGTGAGTCCTACTACGGCTTTCGCTCGTTCGGCCAGCTCCTTGAAGAGGCCGGAAAGCAGGGAATCCTTGAGCTGGAAAAGGACAAGAAGTCGGGCGGCTTCATCATCAAGAGCGCTCAGACTTCGTAATCGCTGCTATGCCATTTGGGAATCGGGGCACATACGCCAGCAGTTTGAAAGCACACTCGTGATTTTGCTCTCGTCTCAAGCGGAATGAGTATTGCGTCCCCGTAATACAATGGGCCAAGTCCCGCCGCGACCAGACCACTACCAGGGCGGTCGATCGACTGACCAAGCTGTTCTAGGTCTGGGGTTCCACAGCGGGGAATCGGGCACCCATACTGATTTTATCGATCTGGCAATGCAAGCCCTGCCCCCGAGTGCGTTTATTTCTTCGGCTCAAGATTCCAGTTGATCTTGCCGCACTTGCAGCGCACGGCTTTTGGTTTCAGCTGCTGTTTGTCAACTCGGATGATAGAGCCGCAGTTCTCGTTCTGGCAGACGAACAGCGCGTGGAGATCTTGGAATGCCTCCTTGACTGGTATGAAATCGGGCTTGGTGAAGTCCTCCCAGTTCGTGAAGTGCACACTTGGATTAATGGGCCATCTCTCGGCATCGGTTCGTTCGTAGATCTGCGTGGTAGTACTCTTGAGTTCGGCAAGGGCAGCCACGCTCTCAGTATCTGACCAGGACTTCGCTGCCTTGAGCGCCAAGTCGAGGAGCTTGCAGAGGCGTCCTACTGCTGCGGGAAGAAATTCGCCGAGATCGTTGCGGCCATCCATGCTGTAGCGAACAGGCGCTTCCAGCAAATCGCAGACGTATGCAAAGAACTGCTCAGACCCTCTCCGTAATAACGCAGCAGCACCGTTTACGTCTCCAGCATCCAAGTGATCGTCGATGCGCGACCACAGATCGGGTTCAAGATTGACATACGGGCCAGTATCAATATCCCACTTGTAGAACTCCCAGATGTTCTTCCTGTTGACAATTCCTTCAGTTCGGCATTGGTTCGCCCAGGTCCTGTCATGCGTCGTGATCAGGAATTGTCGATCTGGGAAGTGCTTCGCAAGCAATCCACATACAGCGCGCCGATGTTCTGCATCTACCGACATCACAACATCATCCAGAATCGTCAGCTCAATGGTGTTGCCGACAAGGTGTTCGGCTAGAGCTAGATACAGGCAAAGTCCCATGCTATCCTGATGCCCTTCGCTGTGAAGCGCATGCGGTGGATGTACTCCGCGTCCGAAGAAATCGACCTCAAATGTCAGCCCGGCCCCCTCAGGCTTCAGAGCTGCGTCAAAGCCTGCTTCGTCGCTGGCGTGAAGTTCTGAGTATAGCTCCGCGAAGCGTCCACTGATTTGGCTGTACAACTCTCCGAGCACGTCATCGCGTGCTTTGATGAAGCCATCAAGAAGCGCAGCTGTTCTGTCCTCAGCCAGCTTGGCGGCTGCCAGCTCAGTACGCCGGTCCTCAAGTGATCCGAGGCTCACTTCAACCTGCGTCAACGTGTCCCATGCGCTTTGCTCTGGCGTTGCTTCGGGAAATTTCGCGATGACTGTCTTGAGCAAATCTGCCAATTTCTCATCCAGCTCTCTTTCTGCAAGTAGGCGTGAGACTTCCTGCGCTGGAAAGGTGCTTTCCGAGTAGCGCTCCAAAGGTTGCTTCAAGCATTCGACCAACCCTGTCAGTCGGGCTTTCCAGGTTTGGAGTAGCTCAGCTTCGCTCTCGAGATCGACTGAGAGAAGAGTGGCCTCGATTTTCTCCACGGTGGATACGGCGGTCTCGACTCTCTTACACATCTTTCGGGATAACTTGTCAATATGCTTCAATTCAGCATCTGCGGACTTGGCTGATGCGATACGTGCTTCCAGCTGTTCTCTGAGGCTTCCTGGTGGCCACGGTTTCTCACAAAGCGGACACTCACCGGAATCTGGCACAAGTGGCAACCCCGACTCGAAAAGGCTGAGCCGCGCTGCCTGCTGACGCTTCTTCTCATCGCTGCGAACCGAATCAAGGCTCTCTCGTAGCTTCGCATCCTCATTCTCGATGGTCCTGTGGGCCTCCTCTGTAAGAAGCTGGCGAAGGCGTCTAAAGTCGTCTTCTAGTGCAGACACATTGATCGATTGCTTACCGGCAGTGCTCTTTGGGAGAGCGAGCTTTGACTTGAGTTCGGTCGACAGGAGCTTGGCAATCCCTGAGACACCAAGAACAGCGCGACGTTGGTTCACGACATCTAAAAGGGAGGACTCGTCATACTCGTCTAGGCCTACTGTGTCCGCTACCTTGGCTTCGGCCTTCTTGACGTTTTCCTCCTCGGATTCCCGGCACTTCTCGGCATCATTCTTCGCACGGACTAGCGTGGCACGAATCTTCTCCACCTCAGTTAGCGACAGTAGTTGCTGAATCTCCTCGGCCCTTGAGGACGGCTCTGCCGTAATGAATTGCAGAAGCTCGCGTCTTGAAAGGACGTGCTGATGCTGGTGTGCGACCTCAAGGACTGGATCCAGATGAGCGAGGTACTTCTTTTCACACTCCAAATGCTTTGGCTGCTTCATGCAGCGAGCGATCTGGATTGGCGTCGCGATGCCGGGAATCTGAACAACTGCACTGACCCTCGCATTGGAGGGAGTCGCATCAATGTGCGGACCGTGTTTCTTGAGGGAGATATCGCCAGTACCTTTTCCTGTGAGTCTCGAGATCTCCCCAGTGAGCAGGAAATCGACCGCATCCACTACGGCGCTCTTCCCTGAGCCATTTGGCCCCCAGATGACTAGATTGCGAGCCTGTGGAGAGAGGTTTAGGGAGTGAATGCCGCGAACGTGCTCGATGGACAGCTCCAGGATCTTCATGAGTCACCCGACTTGTGTGAAGCCAAGATGGACTTGATCTCTTTCAGACTGCTCAGCTTGCCGCTTCTGGCAAGCGTCTTCAGGTCAGCGATGAGGGAGTCATCGAACCTGTGGTCTTCACTGAGATTCGAAAACAGCTTTTCAATGATCTCCTCCGTGGGTGTTTGCCGATCATTTCTTTGTTCCAACGCAGCTTCTCCTGTTCTTTGCAGGCAGTTTTCCGACCCTGCTCTCCTCTCTTCCATTCCCTCGTATTGAGATTGCTATTCGCACGTGATATCTTACGGTTTTGGGGGTGTTCGACCAAATCAACGATCAAGATGCTGGGGAACGTTCTTCTTTTCATAGCTGGAAGGTAATAGGGCCAGGCCTTCTTTTCATTTGCTCTCGTCACGCCGACGCGCTTGAGCAATTCCAGGGACGTAAACCTCATTTCCAACGCCCATCCCTGAAATCCACCGAACATGCTTCTCAAGGACGCGCATCTCAATATCTGAACCTGTAAGGATGTTAAGGGAAACAAGAGCGAAGTTGTCACGCCGCGATGATCATTGTACTATGTTGTCGCGGAGTTACTTAATCTTTGTAGGTAGCCAAGTTGGGGAGAAGAAATGGCAAAGGCGTTCATCTCGTATTCAACAAAGGATATCCGAATGGTGTCACAGCTTACCAACGACCTTGTAGCCAAATCCCCGGTGTCGATCTTTTTCGCACCTTGGGCAATCGAGGCTGGAGAGTCACTAGTAAATAGAATAGACCAGGCTCTATCAGAAGCCGATGTATTCGTGCCGCTACTCTCAGAGAACTTTCTGTGTTCAGAGTGGGCGAAAAGGGAGTTGCACGCTGCGACTCAACTTGCCATTCGGCGAGAGATCCGTCTACTGCCGGTAAGAATCGGAGACTGCGAGGTACCGCCACTGCTCAGTGATCTTAAGTATATTGATTTCTTTGCTAATGACTACGATATAGCATTGGCCCGGTTTCTGAGCGCCCTCGTGCCAGGCCCAGATCCACTTCGAGACCTCGCTAGCCTTAAGGGATTCCTAGTAGAGAATCTGCTCGATCGAGACAGGCTAATATCCCTTGCAAAACAGGTTCTTGCAACCAATTGGCTACCCGAGGACGATAAGGGCAAGGGTGCGCAATTTATTGCCCAGAGGCTCGAGAATGCCGAAGATTTGACTGGTGCACTTGAAGTCTACAATGCCACGATTGCCATCTTCCCTCGTGTACTTCCCCTGCGAATGCTCCGTTCCTCCATCCACCGTCGGCTGAAGAACTTTCGCGCCGCAAATGATGACTGTGCAGCTATCCTTGATATCGATCCTGATAACGTGCGCGCATTGATATCTAAGTTCTGGGTCAATCACGATTGGGCGGAACGTGACATTACGGCCGAAGAGAGAGGGTCGAAGCACGATCAGTGCAGGATATGCCTCGAACGACTTGCGACAATCCCCGCAGCTGTCACAACGTATCTTCATGCCTATCTGCACGCTTTGGCACAGGGTGCGGTTATCCTCAAGGATATAGCGCTTGCGAATCACGCAATTGAGCTTCTGCACAAGAATATCGACAAACTTCTGGAGCGGAGCGGAAAGGATCAAGAAGCAGTCCTGAAAGCCTTCAAGATCCTTGAAGGCTTCTATAGATCTTGTGGTCAGCCTAGCTTAGCCGAAAACCTTGCACGGAACAGAGCTAGATTTGAAGAAGAATGGGGCAAAGTCATCTAATGTTGGCCTTGTGGGCAATTCCGAGGTAGCTCGAGACAAGTCTGTGAGCCATCCGGGGTCTACCATCGGATTTTACAGGTGCGGGGAGCGCCCCTGTTAGGTAGACTGTCTTCTTGACGGGGGTGTGGCTCCTGGGGTCCGCAGTCTCGAACTGCTCGGCTCTGAAATGCCGTCCCCGTTATCTGTGTCATCCAGGAGCGTCTTTTTGGGGCAAATCCGGGGGCGCAAATTCTATTTTCGCTGCTTATTTCCGTGATCTATCTTATCATCCTTAACATGCATTACGTCCCTGTAATTTCCGGGGATATGTATTATGTCGCCGAAATTTTCTAATTTCGCTCTTGACGCAAGCGGACTGACTATTACGTCTCCGGGATTCCCAGGACGTCTCCATCTAAGTCCTGAGTGCTGAAGTCCGACCAGAGCACGCAATGGTCAGAGAAATTCTCTCGCTGAGAAAGGCTGGAATCAGTGAAGTAATTATAGAGAGTGGTTGTGCCTTCATACTCATTTTGTGCGTTCTGGCTAATGATGATGTGGTCAATTGGATCGCCGTAGCATTTCCCATTCGGGGTACAGGCCTTATTGGCTGAATCTTGGTCTAGATCTTTTAACCCAAGGCCATTGTCGAGTAGAGCAAAGTATTGTGCGTTGGTAAGAAGGTGCTCATTGAAGTCCCCAGCAAGGATGAGATCGGGATCATTATTCGAGTCGGTCAAGTAGTTGGCTACCCAGTCTCCGAGCATGTTGAGCTGTTGTTCTCTAGTGTCACGTCTGGTTAATCTCTTGACAATGGATGCGGATCGTGCTACGG
>CAZOUO010000033.1:0-21276 GCA_964582975.1 uncultured Thermotogae bacterium
CTTTCTTCCTCCTGCCTCAACCTTCCACCTGTAAACAGTACTACGAAACTCGATATACTAGTGAAAGCTTGTTGCTCTTAAAGCGTCGCCAACATACCGCAAGTGGACCCCGATAGATGCTCACGAGTTCGGGTTGTTTTGAACATTTCCTACTCATAGTCGCATTATTCCTCTCTTAGGTATAGCGGATACGGGGATCTAGATAGGAATATAGAACATCTACTAGAAGATTAACCAGTATTCTTATTACTACAATGGCGAGAACAATCCCTTGGATCACGGGAAAGTCACGGCGGAATACGCCAGTAATTATCAGACTTCCCATTCCAGGGAGCCGAAAGACCGTCTCTGTAACTATAGCTCCACCTAAGAGGTACCCAACTGAGTTGCCTATTACAGTTGTCACCGGGATAAAAGCGTTCTTGACAATATCTCTTCTTACACTGTTTGTCCAACCAATTCCCATAGCCCGAGCGGTACGTACGTAGTCTTTGCTCATCACGTCCAACATAGTAGAACGTAGCATCCGCATGATCACAGCGGCATAAGCTGTTCCTAAAGCGAAAGCCGGCAGAACCATCCGTATCAAGTTCTCCCAGACGTTTTCGGAAAGCGGAACGAATCCACCTGTCCCCCATCGCTGCCGAAGATATACACCAAAAATGAGGACCAATATGATTCCGAGAAAGAAATTTGGAATTGAAACCCCTAGCAACGCAATGATCCGGCTAATGTGATCGGATAGCTTGTTCTGGCGTAAAGCGGAAAGAATTCCAGCAGGAATGCCTATCAGAAGTGCGACTATCAAAGACAGAAACGCTACCTCCAAGGTAACTTTGTAGCGCTGGCCGATCAACTCGGTGACAGGGGAGCCCCTTTGGATGGTTGCGGAAATGCCTAGATCACCAGTAAGAACGTTTAGAATCCAACGAATGTACTGTTCGTGCAAGGGTAGATCAAGTCCTAGTTGTTGCTCCAATTTTGTGACCAGGGCAGGATCTTGTATTGGCCCTAACATGATCCTGACTGGTCCACCAGGAGCAATGTGGATAAGTAGAAATATGATCACACTGGCGACAAGCAGAGTGGGAAATAATAATAAAATTCTTTTAAGAACGAATATATGCACAATAAGTTCCATCCTTAATCGAACAATACGGGCGGGGAATTGAGCTCCCCGCCCGACCTTTCCTTCTAGCTATTCCGATTAGGAATCAACCTGTGAACTCCGTTATGAATCTCAGGTTTATATTCCCTGTCGAGTTTAAACCGTTTTCATAGCCTTTCACTGAGTCTCTCCAGACGTAAAGGTTTTCAATGAACATTAGGTCGATGCGGAGCGCCAGTTCAGTGACCATTTCCTCCATTTGCCAAACTAGCTCTTTCTTTTTCTGCTCGTTTGGTTCTGCTTCTGCTTTCTCATACAGGTCAGCAAACTCCTTGTGACCTGGTACGCTCGGGTGATAGTCCTCCCGTAGATCTGGTGCAGCGTGGTGCCAGTGGACGTGATTCCAGTTGTTGTTGTAGAATCCGCCGTACAACCAGGACATGACTAGGAGGTTGGAGAAGCCATAGTCTTCCATGATAGCGTCCCAATCTACGCTTTCGTACATGGTATCGAAGAGTGCCGCTTTATCAAGTGGAATGACCTCTACATCAACACCGTAGGGCCTCAGCTGTTCTTGGATTATGGTAGCGACGTCACAGAACCACTGGGTTCTGGTACATATTATCCGGAAATCAAAGCCGGTATCCGCAACGCCTGCCTTAGCTAAGTAATCCTTCGCCAGCTCTGGGTCGTGTAAAGTTATACCCTTCCATAGCCCCTCTCCTCTCAGTTTTGGAGACGTCCAATCGCTTTCTGGGTACCATGGACCATATTGAACGGTAGCCATTCCGTAAAAAACCTCATCCGCTATCTCCTCGCGGTCTATAGCGTGGAAGAGGAACTTACGGAGATTGTACGCTTTCTCAATTGCCTCCTCGTCACCAACCTGATCGGCAGAAATGCCAAACGGAGGAGAACTCAGATTGATGTAGAGCACCTCTGTTAAAGCACTCGGTGTTCTAGCCGTCCTGACATTGGGCGCGCTTGCAAGAGTGGCGTAATCTCGGAAGTGAATACTGTCAACTATCTCGATAGAGCCGGAGATCACTGCCGATACCATAGTAGCCGGATCCGTGATAAACTCAAACACTACCGTGTCAATCTCCGGCGCTGGTACACCATCTACCCAGTAGTTGTCATTTCTCTCAAGCGTAATGTGGGAGCCGCTTACCCACTCCGCCAACTTGAATGGACCGGTACCGATAGGATCACGGCTTAAATCGGTGCCAGCAATACCTGACACCCCTTTCTCTTCGGTTCGCTCGCCATGCGATCCCTCGGGGACGACCATTCCAATCGTCGATGCTGCCCCTGCCCACTGATGTATCGCTGCTGGGAAGGGAAATTCAAAATCCGTCTTCAGAGTGTAGTCATCAACGACCTCAATTGATACGACCGGCCCAATCATCCGGGCGTAAGGGACAGCATTCTCCGGGTCAAGCTGCCACTCCAAAGTGTATTTTACATCAGAAGCTGTGAGATCTCTCCCATCGTGGAATTTGACACCCTCCTCAAGGTATAGGATTAGAGTCTGCATGTTGTTTTTCCATTCCCAGCCCTTGCACAAAGCAAACTCACAAGTTGGCTCATTGTTTTGATCCAGTTCGATAAGAGGATCATATATATTCTGAATGATGTAGCCCGAACCAATATCGGTAGAAGTTGCAGGATCGAGATCCCACGGCTCTGAACTTATACCTATATTCAGCTCGCCATCTCCAGCAAGAGCTTGTCCCACAAGCAATAGCCCTACTACCACAACCCCAATCAGACCCGCTTTCAATCCTCTGCAATTCATTCGCTTCCCTCCTTTAGGATACGCTGCTTCTGAACTCGACCACATTTGGTGCCTTCCTCCGTATCAGTTGCTTCTCTCTCTTCACTCACCTCCCTTTTGCAGGAATTCGCCCTTAGGCTCCAAGCCAATCTATCAAGATACAGGTGATCCACAGCTATCCCACAAATGACTTCATTCTTAACACACACCTTGCACTAACCCATCCTAGAACCTAGATATTGTATTATTTCCCCAGTAAGCATAACTGTACCAAATAGGGTAACGAAATTCACCATAGTCATGTCATGCTCTACTTGGCTCTTTGCCGCGCAGGCATCATCTACCAAAACACATCTGTATCCTCTATCAGCGGCATCTCTGGCTGTGGTTTCCACGCAGAAATTTGTAGTCATCCCAGAAAATACCAACCCGACTACGTTCATGTTCTTAAGGAGTTGGTCAAGATTAGTGGAAGTAAAAGCGCTTATGGAGTTTTTGTTGATCACTAAATCGCCCTCTTGAGGTCTCAACTCATCGAGTACTTCATATTCCAGTGTGCCTGAGCCGAAAAAATGCTCGCTACCAATAGCTTTTAGCCGTTTTTCCCACCAGCTACGTCTCAAAGCATGCATATCACTACCATCAGGTAACAATGGGCCTACACATAAATATATGACTTTAAGATGATTCTCCCGGAAAAAATTGGCCAACCGCTGTATGTTTGGAACTACCAGACCGCTGAGCCGTGAGAACCAGTATTCGGCCACTTTCGGTCTATTCTCACGTTCTTTTTTTCCCGCAGCAATGTCCTGGCAGCATTCATATTTCTGCATGTCTATGATCAGAAGCGCAGTATTGTCAGGTTCTAGATCAATGTCACCAGACACGAACAATTCTCCTGGCTCATCTAACATCCGCTCTCGAATGTCCTCAATCCTCTTCATAGCATATTCAGTGGACATCTAAACCCTCCTGTCGTCCCATTCACTCTCAAACCGCCACGCCCCCTGATGTTGCGCCGGGCATCAAACCAGCATTGAAATTGGCCAGGCCCTTGATAACGAGGAAACGTCGGAACGGAAGTAAGCCAACTGTATCGATGGACCGAAGATGCGTACCGCTACCAACATACGGACCTATTTAAGACAAGCTCAAACAGTCCCTTGCTAATCACCGTCGTTCGCGCACTATGTATCCAGTACTTGTTATTTCATCTTCAATCTACTCCGGTCTGCGAAAACTCGCAGTTGCGATTCAATCACAGTAGCAAGGTCACATTTGAGATTGTATACTAAGTTCACTATTCGCTCTGGAGAAAAGTCCACTCCTATATGCCCTTGCAGCTCAGCAGAGATCAACGCGAAGCCATTCTTCCCGAACTACCTTTTCCCGCCACAGTTAACCATAACTCCTTCCGTGGAATCCGCCTCACTACCTGCCATGCCAGCATCGAGGAAATTCGCTTCCTTATATAACTAACTTGCCCTTTTCTATGACTTGCTCGGAATCCAAAAAGACATCTGCATTTGTAAGAGTAACGTCTGTATGCCCAATTCCTTTGATATCCCCATCAACAATGGTATGATTTTGCCCAATACCGACCGTTATATGGCCTTCTATGCGCTCAGCCTCTGATAAACTATCATTTAGCACAGCAGCTGGGTTCATTCCTGGTCCTACGTGTGCTGGACAAGCAAAGGCTTGCTTCTCCCCGAAATGCTCTATATATTTCCTCACCAACTGCGCTTCTGGGCCACCAGATATCTCTTTAATGAAGCCCTTCTCAACCCGTATCGTGACATGATTCGAAACAACACCTGCAGGTCGGGCACACCCGTCAACAACAAGTATACCTTCACCTGTTCCAGAAACTGGGGCTATGCCTACCTGCGCGGGAGGAATCACGTCCGCCGTTCCACTCTCTCTCGCAAAACCAGTCATTGTATATGCTCTATGGCCCTTGATATTAACTGCGAAATCTGTTCCGTAATCAGATTTCATTGTAAACACTTCTGCTTTAGACAATTTCTCGTGAAACAGCTTGCAGTTATGCAATATAGACTCTATATCAGCCTTCATGCATCTAATTAGCATCTCTCTCCGTAAATACGAGGAACTAAGCACTCTTGCCCCAGCGTCTAGAGCTTTTCGTATCGTCTGGGTTTTCGGGATTGGGCACATTGCAAAGATCGCATCAGCATTGCACAGGGCTGCTGCGACAGCTTTATCCGGCTCTACATTATATAGGTCACTATCTACGATTCTTAAGATCGACGCGGAAGCCCCTAAGCTTCGTGCACATGCAGTTGCAATCTCCGCAACCTCAATGTCTGAATCGCTCATAACCACTGAAAGGAAAACTTCATCTTTTTTTAATCCAAATTGGTCCTTAACCAACGTCATGCAAGGCCCTATCACTTCATCAAGACGATCTATCATAATAGGATTCACCCACCTCTATTTTTGCCTTCTGTTTTGTATATCTCGACAGAAACTTTTTCCTAGTCGTACTTCTTTTTGCTCAGCGCCTCCTCTCCGTTGTGAGAGTTCATCAGGCAGTGGCTGCCGCATGGCAATCTCAAAACAAAGCAGCCTCTGAGCTTCATGACAGTTGCTCCATCTGCTTCTAAACGACCCAATAGTTTCTCTTCAATCGTCTCCAAAGCTATAGGAGTCCACATTAAGGGCAAGCTGACATTGTGCGTTGAAGCTTCTCCAGTACATTTCGCAAGGCTCAGGGAAAGTCGGTTCCCTATATAACTAACTTGCCCTTTTCTATGACTTGCTCGGAATCCAAAAAGACATCTGCATTTGTAAGAGTAACGTCTGTATGCCCAATTCCTTTGATATCCCCATCAACAATGGTATGATTTTGCCCAATACCGACCGTTATATGGCCTTCTATGCGCTCAGCCTCTGATAAACTATCATTTAGCACAGCAGCTGGGTTCATTCCTGGTCCTACGTGTGCTGGACAAGCAAAGGCTTGCTTCTCCCCGAAATGCTCTATATATTTCCTCACCAACTGCGCTTCTGGGCCACCAGATATCTCTTTAATGAAGCCCTTCTCAACCCGTATCGTGACATGATTCGAAACAACACCTGCAGGTCGGGCACACCCGTCAACAACAAGTATACCTTCACCTGTTCCAGAAACTGGGGCTATGCCTACCTGCGCGGGAGGAATCACGTCCGCCGTTCCACTCTCTCTCGCAAAACCAGTCATTGTATATGCTCTATGGCCCTTGATATTAACTGCGAAATCTGTTCCGTAATCAGATTTCATTGTAAACACTTCTGCTTTAGACAATTTCTCGTGAAACAGCTTGCAGTTATGCAATATAGACTCTATATCAGCCTTCATGCATCTAATTAGCATCTCTCTCCGTAAATACGAGGAACTAAGCACTCTTGCCCCAGCGTCTAGAGCTTTTCGTATCGTCTGGGTTTTCGGGATTGGGCACATTGCAAAGATCGCATCAGCATTGCACAGGGCTGCTGCGACAGCTTTATCCGGCTCTACATTATATAGGTCACTATCTACGATTCTTAAGATCGACGCGGAAGCCCCTAAGCTTCGTGCACATGCAGTTGCAATCTCCGCAACCTCAATGTCTGAATCGCTCATAACCACTGAAAGGAAAACTTCATCTTTTTTTAATCCAAATTGGTCCTTAACCAACGTCATGCAAGGCCCTATCACTTCATCAAGACGATCTATCATAATAGGATTCACCCACCTCTATTTTTGCCTTCTGTTTTGTATATCTCGACAGAAACTTTTTCCTGGTCGTACTTCTTCTTGGGAGACACATCTAGGTCTATCACAGCACAGAGTGAGAAGGCTTGGTGTCCGTTTTTGGTAGTGCTTTTCTGCTTCTCAGTCTGTCTGGGAAGCTCAGCACGAGCGATTTTCTATTGCTCTTCATCGCGTTCCCTAGCTACGCCGGGCAACAGTGCTACCACCTCCTCTCCATTGCAGCAATTCATCTGGCAACGACTGCCACATGGTAATATATTTAGCTATGCGATTCACTCGTTCTTCGATTTCTTCTCTTGCTGCATTCAGGTCAAGCTCACGTGGATCGCATAAGCCATAGATCCCAGTAGATGTGTATTTGTGCGTATCTGGGATGTATGATTTAACAATGTCAAATCCAAAACCATATTCATCACCTGGGTCGTCGAGTAGCTCAAGTAACTCATCGGGTATTTGTGGCTTTTCCCAATCTTGCAACCGATCCATATCAACAAGATCCGGATCGACCACTATCATTCTACTAGTCTCAGTTGCTCCAGCATGGATATCTAGATACGTTCTCCGCTTTCTTCTTACAAGTGGGTGCGAAGCTTCAAACGAAGGTTCTGTTATCACAAGCGAATCCGGAAGCTCTCTTCTGCAAATGCTCGCTGCGAGCGCGATAATCTCCTTATTTCCGCCATGATTATTTACATACATGATTTTGCGAAACCCATGATGAGATAAACTCTTCGCAGTGTCGATCAATACATTCAGTAGAGTCAGCCACCCCAGCGAAACTGTGCCTGGCACCCCCATATGATGTGGTGAGAATCCAAGCCAAGTAGGATGTAAAATTATACTTCCCGTCTGTTTGGCAACCCTCTCACAGATGTCCCGTGCACCATAAGAATCTCTGCCCACGGCCATGTGCGGACCATGTTGTTCTACTGAACCGCACGCAACTAACACCACAGGAATTGGATCACGGGCCAATAGCTCTTGCACCGTTGATCTATTCATATTGTGCAGATATAAACTAGTTTCCTGCTTTGCTTCATTGTTCACCGATGTCCCCCCTTGAAAAGTGGTCTTTGAAATTCGTAATGGTACCTACATCTGCTCTTTGACTACTTGAACATTTTTCTTGAATCACCTCCAATGTGAAAGACTGTGCAATCGGAGGAAGGTTAATCTCCTCCCTGAGATTCTCTCCACTAGATCCTGCGACTCTAACGGAAACATGGTTTCCCATCTAACTACTGTGCCCTTCTTCATAAGATGCTCAAAATCCAGAAAGCATCTCCATTCATAAACAGTAACATCTGTATAGCGCAACCGCTTGGTCGTTCTAACCAATTCATCCCACGTACTCTCAGAGAAGGATTAAAGATGTAATCGACGGTGTGTAACGATCATATGTTCAATGCTTTCTATATACTGTCCCATTAAAACGAGATTACCATTTCCCTCTGCACCGAAAAGCGAAACAGCACGGCTTCGCTCTGGCGCTGACGCGCCGCTTACACACCCATTAAACAAGCCTGCTCTGAAAGTTCCTTAGTGTTTCTTTCCTTCGCGATCTTTCGCCTTCTCCTTCGCTTCCACTCTTTGTTGCGACTCACGCGCCCAAGATCCTCTGCTTCAAGCGCTTCCAGCTTAGAGATGTTGTCGCGGTGTTGTTGTTTCTCCCTGTGGATAATCGCCTGCGCTCCCGTCGAGGCCGGCCTACACATCCGACGTGAGCCCTCCCCTATTTGGATAAGCCTCACCCACGACTTGTAGTATTTGAGAAGATGATCCCACTCAGTTCTCGGGTCATGAAATACCCCCCATCCATCCTCGTAGGCCAGGCGGTAAATAAGTAGTTGTCCTACGGTCTCTCGCGATTTACCTGCTTGCGAAGCCATACTTAGCCCTCCCCGCAGCACAAATAGCCCATATATCATTCGGTAACTAATTCTTCTTTCAGTCGTGACTCTATCTGACCGCTCACTAAGGAAGTCACTTCCCGTTTCTCCTCAAGTGGCAAATTCTTCATAGTCTTCCTGAAATACCGCTCTAGGTCTCGAAAGTGAAATCTTATGGCTTCAATTGCAGCATCCTTGTCTTTCTCTGCGACAGCATCAAAGATCGCCTCATGTTTTTTCAGGGACCTCCCTAACGACGAAAGCACGTACTCTCGATTCACCTTTTCTAATAGGTGATTTGTGGTAACCTGCGAAAGAGCTCGAACTGCGTTTACCAAAGGCGTGTTTCTGGACATGCTGGCAATACACACGTGGAATTCCCTATCCGCTGAAAGGTATCCTGCCACTTCTCCCTTCTCAGCAGCTTCGCGCATCAAGTTGACAATATCCCTAGCGTCCTGCAATGTGCAACTATCACCCCTCTCAATAGATAACACCACTAGTGCCGGTTCTATGTACTTGCGCGCGTCCCAGATTTGAATCAAGTCAGAGGTTTCTTCTATGAATAGCCGTGCTTGTCCTATGATGTTTTCATCCTCGACCGGCTTGCAGACGTAACTCCCATCGCTTGGTCTCGTTTCAACAATACCGAAACCCTGAAGAATGGCTAAGCTCTCGCGAATGGACCCTCTACTTGTATTCATCTGGGAAGCAAGAACTCGTTCAGGAGGAAGACGACTGGCAACCGGGAATTCGCCCAGTCGAATAGCATCAAGAAGTTGCTGGGCTGCGCAAGTGCTTTTCTTGACAGGCACAATCTTCCTTAGCGTTGACACAGACAACTCCCTCATTGTGTGTCTAAGGTACCGGTCCGTTGGCCATACCAATGGACCAATAGTATTCTAGCACGGCCTAACGTAATTGTCAACCCCCCGCATTGCCTCACCAAAAAAGTACACGAAATGGGATCGTTGCCTCAGCTAAGAAAAGTACTCGAAACGGGAGGCGAGGCTACGGTGTGACTCGTTCCTGGAACCAAAAGGAGCGAGGAGACGCCGATGGGGTTGACGATGGATGAAGGAAAAGCAAGCAGTAACCCGCCAGATGGCGGATGAGTACAAACGAGCGACGAAGAAACAGAAGGGACAGATTTTGGATACGTTGACTAAGCTAACAGGCTACAACCGTTCCTACGCCGCACGAGTGCTGCGAAAGGGTGCGAGAGACGTAGTCCTTGGCCGAGGGGTCGTTGACGGTGTCACGGTGACGTTGGTCGAGGATGAGCGGACGAAGCGCAAGAAGAGGCGCAAGCGGAGAAGGACGTACGACAAGGACGTTCTCGTTGCGCTGCAGAAGGTATGGGTGATCTGTGACGGGATCTGCGGGAAGCGATTGGCGCCGTACCTGAAGGAGATTGTCCCGAAGCTGGAGGGCCTAGGCGAGTTGACGCTCGACAAGGAGGTGAAACGCAAGCTGATCGGGATCAGCTCAGCAACGATTGACCGAATGCTGGCGGCGGTACGCAAGCGTTACCAACTTCGATCTCGATCACAGACCAAGCCTGGGACGTTGCTCAAACACCAGATCCCAATCCGAACATTCAGTGATTGGGATGAACAGCGCCCTGGATTCATCGAGATCGATCTGGTGAGTCACGAGGGAGGCAATGCACGAGGAGACTACGCCTACACCCTGGATGCGACAGATGTGTGTACAGCATGGACGGAGACCGAAGCGGTGAGAAACCGATCCCAGACGTGGGTGTTTGCGGGACTGGAGAAGGCACTTTTCAGGTTCCCGTTTGCGATCCAGGGAATCGATTCTGACAACGATAGCGCATTCATCAACAACCACCTGGTTCGCTACTGTACCGAGAACAAGATCACGTTCACCCGGAGCAGGCCCTACCGCAAGAACGACAACTGCTTCGTCGAGCAGAAGAACTACTCCGTCGTGCGACGAGCGGTCGGCTACCGCCGGTACGACACACCGGAAGAACTTCAAGCCCTCAATGACCTGTATGCGCTGTTGAGGCTGTACACGAACTACTTTCAACCGGTGATGAAGCTGGAGCCTGGGGGATTCGAACGTAACCAAGGGAGATCCTCAAAAAGAAAGGCAGATCTTTGCTTACAGAGAATCAGGCCGGGTGTGTCGTCCCATCAGGTCTGTCGAGGAAATGCCCTAGAGAAGGAGAGCTTATACGCTTGAAGGGACCTGAACTACGTATTTGGATGTCGGGTTACGTATTCCTTTGACTTCGTTCAGCGTTCGTAGTCGAGTGCCCAGACCTCTAGAGTCTCGGGCAGCGCGGCGCCGCTAAGGGTCTCTTGAGAGGTGTCAAGCTCTCGCACGGTCCACTCTGCCTTTGCCGCCTCGATAAACTCATCGACCGGCTTCATCGCTTTCCACGGACAGTACCCCTCCACGTAGGTGTGCATGGGAATGGCGACTTTCACTGTGGGAAGCTGCTTGATGACCTCAACGGCCTCTGCCGCATCGATGGTCGGGCCGCCGCCTGCGGGGATGAAGAGCACCTCAACGTCGCCCAGGGCTTCGATCTGGTCTTCATCCAGCGTGCGGCCGAGATCGCCAAGATGAGCGAAGCGAACCCTATCGACTTCGAAGCTGAACAGGCAGACCAGGCCTTGACCGGTTCCTCTCTCGGTGACATGGGTGGCCTCGACGAACTCGACGGTGAGCTCCTCGGTGATTTTCCATTCCCCTTCCATAACGCGGCCCTCTTCGTCAAACGGCCAGACGATTTTTGGATCGCCGAGCACTCGGTCGTTCTCCTTGAAGCAATAGGGACAGTGATCGACGTGCCCGTGGGTGATGAGGACGACATTCGCCTCCTTGGGAAGGGCGGGGTAGGGCACATACGTGCCATATGGATCGATCATCACAATCGTTCCATCGCTATCAGTGATCGTAAAACAAGAATGCCCCAGGTAATCGATGGTGACCTCGTCGGCTGCAAGGACAGGCACGAGGCAAAGCCCCACAACCAGCGATAACAAAACCGCTCTGCGCATGATAACCTCCTTTCGGTTCGCTCCAGTAAGACAATCCTACCAAATTACTCCCAGCGGAAGAAGCGCACGGTGAGTGCTGCGGGCACGAGCAGGAACCCGAAGACGATGCCCATCACGGTGACGTCCCAGCCGAAGCCGAGCCAAGGATCCTGCAACAGCACGATGACGTACTTGAGTGGGGTGAGGTTGGAGACTGCCCGCATGGCGGTGTTGAGCACTTCTGGCGGCGGCCCGGCACCGGAGAGGATCATCATCACAAACCACAGAAGTACACCGGCACCTTGGGCGGCGCGTGCCGTGGGCAGCAGCGCACCGAGAAAGATCCCCAACGCGGCGAAGGTGAGCACGCTGAGCACGAAGGCAGCAATCACAACCCCGGGAGATTGGGGAAGATTGAAGTCGTACGCTATCGAGGCGACACCAACCAATAATGGCGCTCCGACGAGTGCGACGCCGAAGCTGACGAGGGTCTGGGAGCCGACCACGCTCCACACCGACACCGATGCCGCGCGAAACCGGCGCAGTACGCCGCGCTCGCGATAGCCGGCGAGCTGCACCGGCAGGCCGATCAGTCCAATCGAGGCGATCAAAAGCCCGATGTATGCCGGCACGTAGTAGTCCATCGGCCCTACCCCGCGGTAGACGACTCCGTCGGGATCGGGCGTGTTGCCGAAAACCCCACCCATGATGAAGAGGATGAACAACGGAAGGGCCAAGGTGAACACCACGGTGAGCGGCTCGCGGACGAACAGCTTGATCTCGACCCAGGTCATCTTGGCGACGGTGCGCATCAGGCCTCCGCTTCGCAGTTGCTTCGCTCCGTGAGCAGCAAGAACACGTCCTCCAGCGTCGGTTGGTCAACCCGCAGATCAACCGGCACGATCCCGTGTTCCACCAGCGCGGCGGCAACGCGCGCCAACACGGGACCACTTCCCGCAACGTCTACCCGCTGGCCGTGGCGGGTTATCACCTCGACGTTTGGAAGCTGCTCCAGCCACTCAAGATCGGGCTGTTCTGTGGAAAATGTCACCCGAATTTTCTCGGCATGTGCGGCGATCAACCCTTGGGGACTATCAAGCGCGACGATCCGGCCGCGATCGACGATCGCCACGCGGTCGCAGAGCTGTTCTGCCTCGTCCATGAAGTGCGTGACTAGGACGACTGTCGTGCCGCGGCCTCGGATCTCTCGGATCAGCCCCCACGTCTCACGTCGTGCCGCCGGGTCGAGGCCGGTCGTCATCTCGTCCAAGAAGACCAGCTCGGGGTCGTTGACCAACGCTAGGGCAACGAGCAGCCGCTGCCGCTGTCCGCCAGAGAGCGTGGAGAACGCCGCTTTGCGCTTTACCGCGAGGCCCCACTGATTAAGAAGTACCTGCCAATCGGTGGTTCGATCCGGGACGAAAGACGCAAACAAGTCGAGTGCCTCCCACACCCGCATCCGGTCGGGAAGCGCCGACTCCTGCAGCTGACAGCCAATCCGTCGACGAAGCGCTTGCGTCTGTGTCTGCGGATCGAGCCCGAGTACGTGAGCCGAGCCGCTGTCGGGGTGACGCAACCCCTGAAGGCACTCCACGGCGGTCGTCTTGCCCGCGCCGTTTCGGCCAAGCAGTCCGAAGATCTCCCCCTCGGCGACGTGAAAGGAGACGTCGTCTACGGCAACGGTCCTACCGTACGTCTTTCGTAGATGCTCAACTTCGATGACCGGCTTCATAATAACGCTCGGATTGGGTTGCTCCGATTCGGCACGCCATTCTCAATGCTCTACCGAGGCGCTCAGTATATGGGACGTAAATGGTTTTCGGCAACCGAAGGTGTCGAGTTTGTTAAGGCTCCTTCGCACTAGTATGCTAGGTTGTGAGGCTGTCACTGCTGCAGTCTTCGAATTCGATCAAAAAGCTAAGGAGGAAACACCATGCGCATCACCACCCACAACTTGCCCGGCCTCGCGCTCACTGACCACGAGTTCACCGTCCCGCTTGACCACGGCAAACCAGACGGCAAGAAGATCACCGTCTTTGCTCGTGAGATTGTAGTTCCTGACAAAGAGAAAGGTGATCTGCCTTGGCTTGCGTTTTTTCAGGGCGGTCCAGGCTTCGGATCGCCGCGCCCAAGCACCAAAAGCGGCTGGCTAAAACGCGCGCTGAAGGAGTACCACGTGCTGTTGCTCGACCAACGCGGCACCGGCCGCAGTAGCCCGGTGACCCATCAGACGCTCGCTCGCTTCGATACGCCACAGGCCCAGGCCGACTACCTCAAGCACTTCCGCGCCGATGCGATCGTGCTGGATGCGGAATGGATTCGCAAAGAGCTGGTGGGAAAGGACACACCCTGGAGTGGCCTGGGGCAAAGCTACGGCGGCTTCTGCCTCACAACCTACCTCTCGTTTGCCCCCGAGGGGTTGAAGGAAGCGATCCTCACCGGTGGGCTGCCGTCCATCGACCGACCGGCAGACGATGTCTATCGCGCGGCCTACCCGCGCGTGCTCGAGAAGAACAAGCGCTACTTCGAGCGCTATCCCAACGACGCGCAGCTCGCCCGCGAGATCGTCGACTACTTAGACAGCCACGAGGTACGTCTGCCAAACGGCGAGCGCCTGTTGTCTCGTCGATTCCAGCAGTTGGGGTTCTCGTTTGGGTTTAGCGACGGCTTCGAACAGGTACACTACCTGCTCGAGGAGGCGTTCGTGGTAGGCTCGTCCGGCCGTGAATTGGGCTACAAATTCCTCCGCGGCTTCGAAAACGCGTTATCGTTTGACACCAACCCGATCTACGCCATTCTCCATGAGTCGATTTACTGTCAAGAAGACGCGTCCAACTGGTCGGCGCAGCGCGTGCGGTCCGAGTTCCCTGAGTTCGACCTTTCCCCGGGCAAACCAGTCCTCTTCACCGGCGAGATGATCTACCCGTGGATGTTTGATGAGCTCGAACCACTGAAGCCGTTGAAGGAGGCTGCTGAGATCTTGGCTACCGACGACGGTTGGCCACGGCTATACGACCCTGAAGCGTTGGCAAAGAACACCGTCCCCTGTGTAGCGGCAGTCTACTACAACGACATGTACGTCGATCGCGTCCAATCGGAGGAGACCGCTCGAAACATAAAAGGAATCAAGCTTTGGGTGACCAACGAGTACGAGCACAACGGCCTGCGCTCAGACGGTGAGGACGTCCTCGGCCGGCTGCTCGACATGCTGCACGGTGAAGCCTAACGTGCAGACCTTTTGTCCAACACGTAAATGTCCAAGATGTCGCGCAGCATGGTCGCTGCCGACGGAAGCGGTGTTGGCTCGTCGATGATCGCGGTGATCGTTCCGTAGATGTCGGTGTGATAGACGACTCCCAGCTCCTGTGAACCGAGTTGCCCCAGCGGATGCGTCTTTGGGAGGGCTTCCGGCCGGACGTGCAGGACATAGTCACCTTTCTCGGTTCGCTCGGCGGCGGCGAGAAGTCGAATGATCTTTCCCTGGCCGGCCTCTTGTCGAATGGTGTCCGGAGAGATCGCGCTGATGCCTTCCCTGGGGACGTCCTCCAGCCGTGCAGGATAGTCCAACACGGCATTGGCGAGGATCACCAGCTTGGCAGTGGCGTCCCAGCCATCAACGTCCCAGCTTGGATCGGACTCGAGATGTCCACTTTCTCTGGCGCGCTCGATGGCCTTCTCCCAGCTTGCGCCCTCGGCAAGTTGATCAAGGATGAAGCCGGTGACGACGTTGGGAACCGCCTCGATGCGTTCGATCGTCGACCCGCGCAGGTCTCGCATCCCGAGGTAAAGGGCAGGCAGGCCCCCGGCCACCGTGCCGTCAAACCGTAGTTTGACACCATGTGTGGCGGCCAGGTCGACCAGTTCTCGATACGCAAGCACAATGGGACCTTTGTTAGGGGTGACGACGTGCATTCCCTTGGAAAGCGCAGTACGGACGCACGATAGGCCCGGCTCACCACCGGCCTGAAGGTTCACCGGGGAGGCTTCGCACAACAGATCTGCCTCGATGTCGCGGACAAGATCGATGGCTGTCCCGTCGCTGCGCCCCACGACCGGAATCTCGCCGACCGAGCCTCCCTCGGCCTTGATGCGAACGATGGTCCCAAGATCCAGGCCCGCCGGATCGCGGGCCACGCCGCGCGAGTCCGCGACCCCAACCAGCCGAAACTCTAGGCCGTAACGGGATTTCAAGTGTGCTGCCTTGTCCGCCAGAAGCTGAGTGAATCGTCGGCCGAGATTGCCAATCCCCACGAGTACGACGTCTACAGTGTGCACGTCCATGTCAACCTCCCTGATGGTCGATGAGCTTGTTTGTACTGCGCTTCTTATTTCTCGTCAATGTGAGCATGGCTGGCTCCCCCAAGATCGGTATACTATTTTCTGTGTCGGTGCAAAAAGAGGCGATTCGCAAATGGACAAAGCAGAGTTACGACCGCTGGTCTTTGAGGTGCTGCGTCGCGACGGCCAGACACATCTTCACGCGATTGATCACCAGATCAGGCGCGTGGCCCCGGAGTATGAGCGACACGAGATCCTGAAGGTCCAGGAGATCATCTGGGAGCTGCTGCTGCAAGGGATCTTGGCTCCTGGTAAGAACTCCTTGAATCTCAACCTCCCATTTGTGCACGTGACCGAGTACGGTGCGCGATGCCTTGAAGAGGATGCGCTTGTGCTTCACGACCCAGACGGCTATTTGGAGCGGCTAGAGCAACACGTTAGCAACCCCTTAGATGACGTCGTACGGGAAAGCGTGCGGGAGAGCCTGCTGGCATTTCTTGCCGGGCGCTATGTCGCGGCGGTGGTCATGTTGGGGATGGCGGCTGAGCGGTGCCTCGATCTGCTTATTGTCGCCTTTTCAAAGGCCATCGCCGATCAAACACGCAAAGGAGTATTCGAAAACGCGTTGAAGGGCGTGGCCCGAAGCATCAAGCGCCGTTCTGATGTTCTCCGGGGTGAACTTCTGTCCCTTTCCCTTCCAGCTGAGCTGCTCGATAATTTGGACGTACAGATGTCCGGGCTGATCAACATCATTCGAAACGCTCGCGACGATGCCGGACATCCCACGGTGCGAACCATCGATCGAGACACCGCACACGCGAACCTGCTTCTGTTTCCGCAGATCTGCAAGCGGATCTATCAGCTGATCAACCACTTCGGGGCAAATCGGATCTGAAGCGTGCGATCCAACCCCGCGGCCTCATCATCCACGCGGGACTGCTATGACGGGCAGTTCTTGCGATGTGCACGCTGTTGTCGATCGTTTCCGAGGGTGGTATCCTGTACCATTGTTCTCTAGCGAAGGGTGAGGCCATCATGGCAGGAAAAGGCAAGCCGAACGTTCTGCTTATCGTATTGGACACGTTGCGACGTGACCGCCTCTCCACCTACGGCAACCCTCGCGAAACCTCGCCTGAACTGGACGCCTTCGCAGCGGATGCTGCGGTGTTCGAACACGCCATCTCCCCGTCGCAATGGACGATCCCCGCACATGCCTCAATCTTTACCGGCCTTTACCCCAGCACCCATCAGGTGCTCCAAGGCTATTGCAGGCTGTCCGATCGCGTCCCCACGTTGGCGGAGATCCTGGTAGTCGCTGGGTACCGCACCGTTGCGTTCTGCAACAACGGCCTCGTCGGCGTGCTCGACAATGGGCTACAACGCGGTTTTGAGCGATTCTACAATTATGCCGGGGCAACGCCCAATCGCCCCTTCGAGTCTCGTGGCCCCCTTGGCCGGGCGATCGCGAGGCGCTTCCGCCAACTCGCCCGCCGGGTTGAGAACCAGTTTGCTCATTCGGACGCGTTGTTTCGTTTCGTACACCAACCATGGATCACTCCCCTCTGGACGCGGTTCATCAACTTCAAGGGTCACACCGAAGTCTCTATCAATGATCTGATCGCCTACTGGCAGAACCATCTCTGCGAGCACAAAGAGCAGCCGCTGTTTGTCTTCCTTAACCTGATGGGGACGCACCTGCCCTATGTGCCGCCGCGGGAGGCCATCAACCGCGTTGCTCCTGAGCTTCACAATAACCGCCGCGGCCGTGCGTTTGTGCATCGTCTCAACGGGGATGCGGGGCGTTGGTCCAGCCCGCCGGAGGTACCGCTTGATGACCAGCAGCGCGCAGCCCTGCGCGACTTCCATGATGTCGAGATTGCGGTTCAAGATGTCCAACTTGGTCGTCTATTTCGCACCCTAGACAGAATGGACACACTTGAGCACACGTTGATCATCATTGTCGCCGACCACGGCGAGGTGCATGGTGCACACGACTTCTTCGGACACGGCTTCTCCGCCTATCAGGAGTTGGTGCACGTTCCATTGATCATCCGCGGCGAACGCTTTCCCAACGGTGCGCGAGTCACGATGAACGTTTCGACCCGACGCATCTTCCACACCATGCTTGAGGCCGCAGGGATCCAGCTGCGCTTGAATGCGGACGACCCGAATGCGAACGTGGCTCAACTGACGCTGGCCAATACTCTCAACGGCCGTCCCGATATCGAGGAAGGCGTGGCGTACGCCGAGGCGTTCCCCCCGGAGCCCGTTTTGAGCATACTGCGCCGTCGTGGACAATCACTCATCGACCGGCTTCAGTTGGATCAGGTGCGCCGTGCCGTGTACGACGGTCCCTACAAGCTGATCACCGTTGGGGGAAGTGTCGAGGGACTGTATGAGATTACCACCGACCCTAATGAGATGTGCGATTTGTCGAGCACAAACCCGCAGCTAACAGCGACCTTGCAGAGCAAGCTCGATGCATTTGTTGACACGGCAGAGAGGCTCCGTATTGACGGAGCCGAGCGCAGTGAGATCGGCCCCGAGGCGATGAAGCATCTGCGCGCGCTGGGATACATCGACTGAAACGGAAGGAGAACCAGTCCCAATGACCCGTTCTAAGCTCATCGTCAATCCGATCGCCGGTCGGGGAGCGGCAGCCCGTGCAGTGCCTTTCATCGAGCGGACTCTTCGTGATCACCACCTGGAATTTGATCTCGTTCGCACCGAGTCCCCCTGGCACGCCGCCGAGCTTGCCCAGCAGGCCGTCGCAGACGCGTTCGATGTGGTGGTTGCGGTGGGTGGGGACGGCACGGCCAACGAAGTATTGAACGGCTTGATGCAGGCAAAGCAAGCAAGAGAGGGGAGCGCTGCCATGGGAGTGCTGTGTGTTGGCCGAGGGAACGACTTCGCCTTCGGCGTGGGCATTCCCCGCGACCTTCGAGCGGGCTGCCGTGCGCTCGCGAAAGGTGCCCGCCGGTGGATTGATGTGGGGCGAGTCGTGGGCGGACTGTACCCCCAGGGCCGCTACTTTGGCAACGGCGTGGGAATTGGGTTTGACGCCGTCGTCGGCTTCGAAGCACTGAAGCTGAAGCACTTACACGGCTTCTTAGGTTACTTTGTTGCCGCTCTCAAAACCATCTTCTTGTACTATCGCGCTCCGTTGGTCCGCATCGAAACCGGCGAACAAACGGTGAAGCAAGCCTCGTTGATGGTCTCGGTCATGAACGGTCGTCGCTTGGGTGGTGGCTTCATGATGGCCCCCCCGGCGGAGATTGATGATGGCCTGCTCGACCTTTGCATCGCAGACCAGGTGAGCCGTGCCCGCATCTTCACCCTCATTCCGTATTTCATGAAAGGCACGCAAGCGTCCCAAAAGGAAATCAAGACGGGACGAACCAAACGCATCGCCGTGACTGCCGTCGAAGGGGTTCTACCGGCTCACGCCGACGGCGAGACGCTCTGTACCGAGGGGCAAGAATTGACCATCGAGCTTTTACCACACCAGGTTGAAGTCCTCTATCAGCCACCGGGGATCGGCCAATGAGCTTGACGAAGTGGGTTGTGGATGGAACCATCTCCGGTCTGCTACGCCTTCTCTGTCGCGTGTACGGCGATCAACTGAAGAAGGTCCCAACACGAGGACCCCTTATCCTCGCCACCAATCATGTCAATTTCTTGGAAATCCCGGCTCTCTACATACATCTACGTCCGCGTCCGGTGACAGGCCTTGCCAAGACCGAGTCGTGGGACAAGCCGGTCACCCGCTTTCTGTTTGATCTATGGGGAGCGATTCCGATACGGAGAGGTGAGCCCGATCGAGCCGCCCTTCGGCAAGCGTTGGGCGTACTGGAAGAGGGATACATCCTCGCTGTTGCACCGGAGGGAACCCGTAGCGGACATGGCTACCTACAACGCGGACATCCTGGGATAGTGATGTTGGCACTACAAAGCGGGGCGCCGGTGTTGCCGCTGGCCTTCTACGGCGGGGAGAGATTCTGGCAGAACCTGAGGCGCCTTCATCGCACACCCTTCCGCATTGTGGTCGGCAATCCATTTCATGTGCAGACAGACGGCGCGAAGGCGCGGCGCGAGCTACGTCAGCAGGTCACCGATGAGATCATGTACCAGTTGGCCGCGTTGCTTCCTCCGGCCTACCGGGGCGTCTACGCCGATCTGGACGCTGCCACGGAAACGTACTTGCGCTTCACCCCACCGGAAGCGAGCAATCTCCGCCGCGCTAAGGGCTGAGCCCAACGGTTCGAATCTGCTTTCCTGTAACCCGGTCCACTCGCAGCAGAACGTTCCCGGCCGGGTCGGGGCAGATGACGACCTTCTCCTCTGCCATCCAATCATTGGGGGCGAGTTTCCGCTGCATCGCGGGGAGAAGCGGAAGAATGGCCTGGAGGGCGTAGAGACAGAACGGCTGCGAAAGGTAGAGGCTGCTTTCCCGCAGTAACGCGTAGTGCCCGGGCGCCATACCGGAGGTGCATTTCCCCCGTACTTCGTGCACCGCGATGCGAAGATCGCCGGCGGCGGCTTCGGGCGCGGGACCTACTGCAACATGGCTACTCCCCATGGGTCGCTTTTCGATTCTCCAAATCACACCGCCCTTGGGGTCGGGGCATTGGGCCTCATCGACACGCCATAACCAATCGGCATCCTTGGGCTCGGCGATGGTCCGCTCCTTAGCAGGAAGGAGCAGGAGCAGGCTTTGAAGCGCGTACAGGCAGATCGGCCCGCCCTTCGGAAAGAGAAGGCGACCGTCGCGGACGAGAAAACCTCTTTTCGGGGTCATCGGAATCGGACCCGTGCAGGTACCGAGTACCCGATCGACGCAAACCCAAAGCTCGTCCATCTAATCCTCCAATCCCAGTTCCCGCAGCTTCGAAGTCGTGGGAAGCCCGGTTGCAAAGTCCCATCCGCGAACGTTGTAATAATCCTCGAGCATCGACGATAACTCGACCATCGAACCGGCTGACGGGGAGTCCGGTGGCCCTGCCGGCTCCTCCAAGAACCGCGGCGGCAGCGTATCGTCGCGGCGGGTGATCCCCCAGCGTGCGTTCAACAGCCGCTCCGCGTTTACAATCCGTTCGCCCACTCGACGAACTTCCTCACCGGTCCACGGCCAGCCCGTTGTCGCGGTTAACAGCTCCGCCGTCTGGTCCCAATCGAGGATCTCCATGTTGTTGTAGGTGTTCTTGCACACGCCGAGGGCATCGGAAACCGCGGCCATCTCCTCAAAATGGGCGACCAACGTCCCTTTGCCTTTCCACGCTAGCCGATCGGCTACATCGGCAATGCCGTACTGGCGGATCGCCTCGTTAGTGTCGCCGGAGAACTCGAACCACGGCTCGGAGCGCAAGTGGTCGGCACCACGGCTCGCCACCGCGTTCCCCAGTGCGTAGCCCTTCATCGCCCTCACGTCGGCCTGGAAGAGCTCCAATCCC
>CAZOUO010000034.1:0-20740 GCA_964582975.1 uncultured Thermotogae bacterium
TTTCAACCTCTTCACTCATCGACACCTCGTTACACCACATGTGTGGACTCTAACGCAAATGGAGCCAGCTCATTGACTGCAACTACATGGACTAGCTCATGGCAACCAAGATTGAACTCGCCAAGTGCTTCCGCAGGAGCTTGTGCCAGATACTGAAGCTGCGGGCCAGAGAAGTAGTACGTGGCTGTTTCTCTTCCGCCAGCCCCGCGCCAGCCGAACAGATCTTCCTCCACGAGAACAGCGATTTGCCTTTCACAAGTCACGCCTAGACATTCTTCCACAAAGGCCAAGGCTTGTTCCTGTCTTTCCAAGAAGAGCTCCGCACACTCTTGCGTAACGAGAGTGGGGTAGTAAAGTGTAATCCTCCGGCCTTCCAGGATGCTAACTTCCTGACCGATCCCACGTAGAGGAAACAAGGTGAGAAGAACCATCACTGATAGCAAACCCATCGCGAAGTCATGGGCCAGATTGCGCCGCAAAATCTCTCACCCCTGGTCCACTTTATTGAATTTCACGTGGCGGGTGGTCAAAGAAAAGCAATAGAGATACTGATTTGAATATATCCAGCAAGTGCTGATCCTGCAAACAGAGTGTTATAGCCTGCCAGAAATTCACTCAATAAACGTGCAGGCATGTTGAACAAAGATGTGCGTCTCCACGCAACTAGCATTTGTGTTTGGTTACCACCCTGTAAAACTTTTAGGGAATTGCGGGGACGTAATACCAATTTCTTAACGGTCTCCAGCGTTCGGGTTGCTTTTTCCTGAATAGCCTGTCTGATCTCCCAGTCCGACGAGCGTGCCCAACTTCATCCTCGCGAGGTACTTCTCCGGCCTACACCTGCAGTGCGTCGAGGACGATGCGGACGATCAGGAGCGCCCAGCCAACGATGATGCCAATCCAGATGATCTTGCGCGCGACGTCGAGAAGCGCAAAGAGCAACAGGACTCCCGTGATGAAGCCGAGATAACCAATCGGCTTCTCCAGATTGTGCGATACCCGATCCCCGGTGATGAGGTTAAGGATGTAGACGATTCCTTCTCCAATGTACGTAGCGACGCTGTCGATGTAGGTGAGGGCCAACTCCCCCGCGCTTGTCGCCGTCTCCTTTAACGCCTCTGTGTCCTGACCGACCGCGCACAGGCCGATCCCGGAAATCAGCACGGCCACAACAAGAACGATGACCACCCGGTTGTTGAACATGATTCCCCCTTTCTTGAACACGTCCTCGACGCTACCATGGAATCCAACTTCACAAAACGACACACGTCCTCGAACGGTAAGGGTCAGAAGTCCCCAGGGGTTCGTGGGATGCAAAACGTCAAAGGCTTTAGACAGTTCGAGCCATAAGGTCAATACCCGAGATCCACGCCTGACAACGATTACGTAGGACTTGGCGAATCGGAAATTACACTCAGCTCGCAGTTGGAAAATAGGTCTCGAGTTTCCGTTCTTAAGCGGCGCTCTGCGATCTGAACATAAACGGGATCGATTTCAATGCCAATACTGTTCCGGCCAGCTTTTGCTGCTGCGAGCATGGTTGTTCCGGTCCCACAGAAGGGATCAACTACCGTGTCATGAACAAAAGAGAACATCCTTACGAGACGATAGGCTAACTCAAATGGGAACGGTGCGGGGTGTTTGCGCGTCGATTCCCCTGGTATGTTCCAAAACTGGCGAAACCAAGGATCAAAGTCGGTTTTGCTAATCCGGCTCTTCTCTCGCTGTTCTTGGGTCGGCTTACGATACCCGCCCGGTTTCCTTTGCATAAGGATGTATTCTATGTCATTCTTGACGATAGCATTCGGTTCGTAGGGTTTTCCCAGGAATTTCGACCCATTTTCTACTTCGAAAGAAGCATTTGCTATTTTGTGCCAAATGATGGGATTCAGGTTATCGAATCCAATCTTTCTGCACATTACCACAATATCTGCGTGCAACGGTACGACCACGTGTCGCCCGAATTTGCGCCGTGATAAGCATACATCCCCTACGACACAAACGACCCGCCCCCCAGGTACGAGTATCCTAAAGCATTCGCGCCAGACTTTCTTCAATTCCAAGAGGAACTTCTCGTAGTCCTGCACATGGCCGAGTTGGTCAGGGTGTTCGTTGTAGCGTTTCAATGTCCAATAGGGCGGAGAGGTAACAACGAGATGCACAGATTCATCGTCGAGAAATGTCATGTCACGGGCATCCCCCTGAATAAGACGGTGGTTCGTTTTTTCTTTTATCACTGCTCTCATTTTGCAACCTCAAACCGCTTTAGCAGCATTTTCACCGTATTCGTTATGGAGCTATTGCCAGCTGACGCAAAGTATATGTCATCGATGTTCTCAGAAGCAAGTCGTCGCTGAATGTTAATGTGTTCGTCAATGAAAGGGCAATAGATGACTGCGGCGAAGCGAGCTTGTGCATAGGTGCTCTTTAATTTAGCCGCTTTGTTCACGATTTCGTCAATGCGCTTATGGATATCACGGCGAGCTTCAATACGCTTGATGTCAATTCCAATTTGAATGGGTCCTTCTACGGGAGTGGCGGCATCTAGCTCAAACCTTTCACCTCCAGCTTCAAACAGGCGTTTCCTAAAAGAGAAACAGAATCACTTCTACTTCTCGCTTTTCGATATAGCCAGCGAAGGCTTCCCGAAGGGCTGCCTCAATAGTCACCTTGCGTTTGTCGGCATCTGCAGATACCTGTGCGATGTAGTCTCTATGGGAACTGTATCCATCGGGCATATTTGGATTCTCCCCTTATCACAATCGTACTCCACCCGGCCATTTGACAGGCTTACCCAATATATCTCCAGGTTCTGGACTTCGTCAATAGAGGATAGCGTTATATTTCCTGTCATCGAGGAATTCTAGTGGGGCCTGCCCGGCTAATTCGTGTAGTATGTCTATCAACCAGTAGAGAGTGATCTCATGCGTAAGAAACTGACCATTACCATTGACGAACAGGTGTACGAAAGGCTGCACACTGTCATCGGTCCTCGCCGCATCAGCTGTTTCATCGAAGGACTGGTGCGTCCCCACGTCATGTTTCCAGACCTGGAAGCTGCCTACCAACAGATTGCCAAGGACGAAGCCCGTGAAGCAGACGCCTTGGAGTGGGCGGAAGGAACGGTGGGAGACGTAGGCGATGAAACGCGCTGAGGTATGGTGGGTGAACTTCGAGCCCTCCATGTGGGGGATAAGAAAAAGGCGCCCGGCAGTGATCGTCAGCAACGACACATCGAACAAGCATTTAAACTGGATGCAGGTTGTGCCACTCACCTCCAAGATCGGGCGGGTCTACCCTAGTGAAGCGGTGGTGTCGCTCCACGATAGGCCGAGCAAGGCGATAGCGGACCAATTGACGACGGTGAGCAAGCACCGGTTAATCGAGCAAGCAGGGCGCCTGTCGCACGGCAACATGGAGAAGGTGGAACATGCAATGAAAATCCAGCTTGGCTTGCTAGAAACCATTAGTTGATGGGGGGTTATCCGGATTTTGGGTCGGGGGGCAGTCCCAGAGAATTGGCGGGGGCAACACTGATTTCCAAGATGTCGTTCTCTCAAGAACTCCGCATCACGCCACGCAGCGAGGCATTTGCCCCAGGGACGTTTTCTACACGAAGGCAGACCGATACAAAGTGGTGTTTCGTGCATGTTCCCGCCAGCTGAAATCGCAATTCCTGCAGGGATGTAGATAAGCGGTTTGACATGCACCCGTTCCTCGTGTATGGCTGTCAATATGAAGATCACTTTAAACATCAGTGAGCTGACCGTGCGTCGGCTCGAACGAGAGGCCGCACGTCGCAACCAGACGATGTCCGAGCTGGTGGAGGCGGCGCTGCGCGCGCTGCTTCACGAAGTGCAGCCTGTGCGCGATATCCCTCCGCTACCTGAATTCAGCAGTGGCGGCGCGCGCGTCAACGTGGCAAACCGCGAAGCGTTGTATGAAGTGATGGAGCGGTAGCCGTGTTCGTGGTCGACACCAACATCTGATGTACGCGGCGGACCGTGATTCGCTGGAGCACGTAAGATGCCGAGAGCTGCTTGAAGGCTGGCGGTCACAAGTCACCCCATGGTATGTGTCGTGGGGGATCCTGTACGAGTTTTTGCGCGTTACCACCCATCCCAACGTCTTCCGAAAACCCTTCTCCTTGGCAGACGCGTGGCAATTCCTGGACGCGATCTTAGCCTCACCGTCACTGCACATGCTCGTAGAAACGGACCGCCACCGTCACGTCGCTTCGGAAGTCTTTGCGGAGGTCCCTGGGATCAGCGGGAATCTGATCTTCGACGCACACACAGCCATTCTGATGAGGGAGAACGGTGTCAAGACCATCTATACGCGGGACACCGATTTCAACCGATTCTCCTTTCTCGATGTGGTCGACCCAATCACCGAACGACGTAGGACAATGGCATCCCGGCGACGCGGCTCCTCGCGCGCCTAAAGTCGCGATGACAAAAGGACCATCGAGAATGAATGACCCCCAGGACGTAGGGCCCTATTTTGCGCTCTAAGATCCAACCGTAGATTCTGGTGGCCTTTGCTGATTGCGTTGCGCGGCGCGATCACATGGGAACCTGGGTGAATCGCTGAATTATCGATCACTTTCCGTAGCGGCTTTCCAGTTCGTTGTAGATCGCGGTGAGGGGAATGTCGTGGAAACCAAGGAGAACCAGCACGTGATAGAATAGGTCGGCGACTTCGTGGATTACCTGGGGTCGGTCGTCCTCCATCGAGGCGAGGAGAACCTCCGAGGCCTCTTCGCTGACTTTCTTGAGGATCTTCTCTTGCCCAGCGGAGAAGAGTTCGCAGGTATAGGAGCCTTCCTTGGGACGGCGCTTTCGATCCTGGATGACTTCAAGGACCCGTTGCAGGATGGCCGATCGGTCGCGCGAAGGGAAGGTCACTTGTACATCGGCTGCGGCGACCGTGTCGTCTTTTATCTTGCGGTAGAAGCAGCTTCGGGCGCCGGTGTGGCAGGCGACGCCCTTTTGGTCCACCACGAGGAGCAGCGCGTCCCCGTCGCAGTCGAGGCGGATCTCCTTGACTGTTTGTTCGTTGCCTGAGGTCTCGCCTTTGCGCCAAAGTGCCTCACGGGAGCGGCTCCAAAAGTGAGACTTGCCCGTCTCGAGGGTCTTTGTCAGAGCCTCGTGATTCATGTAGGCGAGCATCAGAATCTCGCCGCTTTCACTATCCTGGACGATTGCGGGGAGAAGCCCGTCCTTTCCGAAAACGATCTGGTTTGGAAGTTTCATCACGTGATCCTCTCCAGTAATCGTCTCGCGTTCTCCAATACGCCCTCCAACTCCCCGGGGGTTAGCCCGGCTCCGAGACCGACAGCCTGTTGGCGTTCTACGGTGAACAAATCGCCGGGGCTGTGCGCATCGCTTGAGATCACCAGAAGGTCAACTGCCTTGAGCGTTTTCGCCAGCTGGACGAGATGCCCGTTGGCGAGGCTGTGGCCCTTGCGAGTGGAAACCTCAAGAAAGATGCCGCGTTTCTTGGCAATCTTGATCTCCTCGGCCGTGATCAGCCCGGGATGGGCGAGGATGTCGATGTCGCTTTCCAGGGCCGCGCGGTTGGTGCCGGGCGGTACCGGCTCGGCCACCGTCTCGCCGTGCGCGATGACCAGTTCCGCGCCCAGTTTGCGCGCTTCCGACGCAAGGTCAGCGATCATCGCAGGCGGCACGTGGGTGATCTCCACTCCAGGGATGGGAACGATGGCCGAATGGGGACGTATGTCGATGCAGCTCACCGCGACCTGAACGATTGTTGACTCCAGGGTGCCGGAATCGACGTGGTCGGTTATTCCGATCGCCAGATACCCGGCCTCGGTCGCTCGCTGAACGAGCTCGGAAGGCAACAGGTCCCCGTCGCTTAACAGGCTGTGGGTGTGAAAGTCGATCATTGCGGCTCCTTTCTAAATCCGTACGGCGATTCCTCTTTTGGCAAGGTAGGCTTTTGCCTCCTGGATGCTCCACTCGCCGAAGTGAAAGATCGATGCGGCAAGGACTGCATCCGCCTTTCCGTCCACCAGTGCCTCGACGAGGTGATCGAGGTTGCCTGCCCCGCCGGAGGCGATCACTGGGATATTAACTGCTTCGCAGATTGCTTTTGTCAAGGGGATGTCGTAGCCGTCCTTCGTCCCATCGCGGTCCATGCTGGTGAGAAGGATCTCCCCTGCACCGAGTGCTTCCACCTGCTTGGCCCACGCGATCGCGTCCCGACCGGTCGGCGTGCGGCCACCGTCGATGTAGACCTCGAAGCCCTTGCCAGCCCGCTTGGCGTCAATGGCCACGACGATGCACTGGGCACCGAAGGTCCGTGCCGCTTGGCTCACAAAAGAGGGATGTCGTACTGCGGCAGAATTGACGGAGACCTTGTCCGCCCCCGCTTCGAGAATGAGTCGGATGTCCTCCCGCGAGCGCAGTCCCCCACCGACGGTGAACGGGATGAAGACGGCGCTTTGAGTCCGCTTGACCACGTTCAACATAATCTCTCGCTTCTCCGAGGAGGCGGTGATGTCCAAAAAGACGAGCTCATCGGCACCTTCTTGATCGTATCGCCGCGCGTTCTCCACCGGATCACCGGCGTCGATCAGGTTCACGAAGTTGATTCCCTTGACGACCCGGCCTTTGTCCACGTCCAAGCACGGGATAATCCGTTTCGCCAACACCGCCATCTACTCCCTTGCTGTCTGAATCGCTTCGGCTAGCGTGAATCGCTTTTCGTAAAGTGCTTTTCCGACGATTACGCCTTCAACGCCAATTTCTTGAAGAGGCGTCAGCCTTCGAATGTCGTCGAGCGTGGAGACGCCGCCGGAGGCGATCACCGCAAGCCCAGTCTCCTGAGCCATTCGCTTCGTCGCCTCGACGTTTGGCCCCGTCAACGTGCCGTCTCTTGTTATGTCGGTATAAACGATCCGCGCGATTCCGGTAGCCTTGAGGCGACTTGCCAGCTCTAGGGGTGAGGCCTCCAGGTCCTCCTGCCACCCTGAGATGGATACCTTCCCCCCTCGACCATCGATCGCCACCGCGATCCGCTCTCCGTATCGTTTCACAACGTCCTCTACCAGTTCCGGGTCGGTCAGTGCGACGCTGCCAAGGATCACCCGGGCCACGCCAATCTCCAAGACGGCCTCGATAACGTCGGCGCTCCGCAGTCCGCCGCCAAACTGAATCGGGACATCCACCGCTCTTGCCATCCGCTCGACAACGTTAAGATGAGCAGGGTGTCCGGAGAAGGCGCCGTCCAGATCCACGACGTGGAGACACTTAGCGCCCTGGTCCCACCACCTGGCGACCACGGCGAGCGGATCGTTGCCGTAACGGGTCTGTTGCTCGGCGTGTCCTCGGTGGAGGCGCACCACAGCGCCGTCTTTGAGATCGATCGCCGGGATGACTAGCATCGAAGATCTCCGAAATTCTTGAGCAACTTAAGCCCTGCGTCTTGGCTCTTCTCGGGATGAAACTGAACTCCGTAGACGGTTTTCCATCCTACAATCGCCGCGAACGTCACCCCGTAGTCCGTCGTGCCAATGACCGTTTTCTGATCTTGCGGCTCGACGAAGTACGATTGGACGAAATAGAAGAACGCGTTATCGGGGATCCCTTGAAGCAGCGGATCGTCGCGCGTGACGGATACCTGGTTCCAACCGATGTGGGGGACCTTGACTTCCTGAGGCAGCTTGCGCACGCGACCCGCTAATACTCCAAGGCCCTCATGAAGTCCGTGTTCCTCACTTTTTTGAAAGAGGAGCTGCAGGCCGAGGCAGATTCCAAGCAGGGGTTTGCCGTCCGCAAGGGCCTTGCGGAGCGGTTCCAGTAAGTTCATTTGGGAAAGGTTTTCCATCGCCCGGCCGAAGGCTCCTACCCCGGGCAAGACGAGCTTGTCGGAATCGGCAATCGCCTGTGGAGTGCGGATGATCCGCGCCGCGTGCCCCACGGCTTCGAACGCCTTCTCCACACTACGCAGGTTCCCCATTCCGTAGTCGATGATTCCGATCACACGAGCTTTCCTTTGCTCGATGGCACCCCTTCAATCCGCGGGTCGATCTGCGTCGCATCGTCCAACGCACGTCCCAACGCCTTAAACAAGGCCTCGGCCGCGTGGTGCTGATTCCGCCCGTAAAAGATCTTGGCGTGCAGGGTGAACGCCCCGCCTCGGGAGACCGCGATGAAGAACTCCTCGATTAGCTCAGCATCAAAGGCGCCGATCTTGCCGGTCAGCGCCGCATCGAATTGACAGGCACTTCTACCGGATAGGTCGAGGGAAACCAACCCCAGTGTCTCATCCATAGGCAGGATGCTCGCTGCGTAGCGCCTGATTCCACGCCGCTCTCCGAGCGCCTTGCCGATCGCTTCTCCGAGCACGATGCCAACGTCCTCCACCGTGTGGTGGTCATCGACGTGGCGGTCGCCTTTCGCCTGCACCTCGAGGTTGAACAGGCCGTGCACCGCGAAAAGCGTCAGCATGTGGTCGAGGAATCCGACCCCTGTGTTGATTGCGGATTCCCCCTTCCCATCAAGGTTCAACCGCACTCTGACTTCGGTCTCGGTTGTTTTTCTGCTGAGTTTTGCCTCTCGATCGTTCATGTTTCCTCCATGCTCGCTTTTAGTGCATTCATAAACGCACGATTCTCTTCGTTGGTTCCCACACTCACGCGCAGGCAATCCGAGAGCATCGGATAGTGGCTCACGTTCCGCACCAGGATTCCTCTTTCCAGAAGCGCATCGAAGAGAACCTGTGCCGGCACCTTCGCGCGGAAGCAGATGAAGTTGGCTTGTGAAGGGACCGGCGTGATCCCTTCCATCGCCGCAAGCTCCTGGAAGAGCACTTCCCGTCCCTCGATGATCGTTTGGTTGCCCTCAATCAGCAGCTCCCGGTTCCTCAGGATGGCAAGCGCGGCTTCACGAGCCATGAGGCTCACGTTGAACGGCACCATCGCTTTTCCCACCTGAGTGACCAACGGCGCGTGCCCTATCAGATACCCAATTCGCAAGCCCGCCGCACGAAGGGCCTTGGAGAACGTCCGCAGGATGACGAGGTTTTCGTGGTCAAAGAGCAAAGGCAGCACGTTATCATTGGCAAAATCGTGATACGCCTCATCAACTACCACGAGCGCATTTGTCCCGCTAGCGAGTCGCTTGACCCCGTCCAACGGGATCGCAGTGCCGGTGGGGTTGTTTGGCCGACACAGAACAATGACTTTTGCGCTTGAACGCGTTGCCGCCTCGAGGATGCGCTCGGTGCCAAACGTCAAATCCTCCCTGAGCGGCACGTCGACGACGTTTGAGCCCAACACCGTGGCGATCAGACGATAGAGGGCGAACGTCGGCACGGGAATCACCACGCTTGTGCCCCGTTCGACGGTGGCCATGAGCAGGGTCTGAATCAACTCGTTGGAGCCGTTTCCAACCAGGACGTCGATTTCCGGGGGCAGCTTTAGCGTCTTTCTCAATTCCGCGTGCAGTTGCTTGGGAACCTGACTGGGGTAACGCGACCACGTAGCCGACCGCAGCCGCTTGAGGAACGCCTCCTTGATCGCATCGGGCAGATCCCAGGGCGACTCGTTTTGGTTGAGCTTGATCGCGTGGGGCGGTATGGGCACGGAGTAGCCCTCCAAGGCAAGAACCTCCGGTTTGATCAGCTTCAAAACGTCATTATCCATCGTTGGCTTCCCTTCGTATCTTGGCTGCGGCAGCATGGGCGGTGAACCCTTCAATCCCGGCCAGTGTTTCCACCTGATCGGCAAGGGCTTCGAAGCCCTCCTTGGTAGCGTGTAGAAAGTTCGTGTGCTTGACGAAGTCGCTTACACCGAGCGGCGAGGCGAACCGCGCCGTCCCGCCGGTTGGCAGCACATGATTCGGTCCGGCACCGTAGTCGCAGATCGAAACCGGCGTGTACTCACCGAGAAGGATCATCCCGGCATGCCGCAGCTGCGGGAGAAGCCTTTGAGAATCCTCGACCATCACCTCCAGGTGTTCCGGCGCGATCCGATTGACGAGCGCGATTCCTTCCTCCAGGTCGTCGACGATGATGATCGCACCTCGGCCTTCAAGGCAGGCGGCGATCACGTCTTTCCGGCTTAGATCCGCAATCTGTCGGTCGATCGCCGCGTTCACCGCTTCGGCCAGGCTCTGCGACGGCGTGACGAGAAACGCTGTCGCCAGGGGATCGTGCTCGGCCTGCGAGAGGAGGTCGGCAGCGATGGTTGCGGGGTTGGCCTCTTCTTCAGCCAGCACGACGATCTCGCTCGGCCCGGCTAGGAAGTCGATCGCCACGTCCCCGTACACCGACCGCTTGGCGACGTTCACGTAAGCATTTCCCGGGCCGACGATCTTGTCGACCTTGGGAATCGTTGCCGTCCCGTAGGCGAGGGCCGCTATCGCTTGGGCGCCGCCGATCTTGTAGATCTCCTCAATCCCGCATGTTGTTGCCGCAAAGAGCACGTCGCGATTCACCCGACCGTCTCTTCCGGGCGGGGTGACGAGAATCGGTCTTCGCACGCCGGCCAACACGGCGGGGACGGCGTTCATCAACACCGTCGAGGGATAGGGCGCCTCCCCACCCGGCGCGTAGATCCCGACCGCCTCAAGTGGTCGCACCAGCTGACCGAACGTCGCGCCGTCCTGTTGCACTTGCCAGGATTGTCGGATCTCGTGCTGATGGAAGGCCTCGATCCGCGCTTTTGCCGACTCAATGGCCGCCTTGACGTCAGGCTCGACCGTTGTTGTCGATTCCTCTATTTCATTGCTGGAGACTTTGAGCTCACCAGTGGTGAGGGAGGCGCCATCAAATCGACGCGTGTAGTCCAGGAGCGCTTCGTCCCCCTTTTCCTTCACTACTTCGAGGATCTCGCGGACACGGGCTTCCACGGCCCGTTCATCGGAGACCCGATCGATGAGTCGATCGATCTCATTTTCTGATGTCGGATCGTTCGTGGACAGGATTCTCAGCATCGGCTCGCCTCCGATAACTCGTTGATGAGGGCGCCGATCTCCTTGAGGCGGATCTTGTGACTGGCCCGATTGACGATCAGCCGGGCACTTGCCTTAGCGATCTCGGCTATTGGGACGAGCCCGTTCTCCTCGAGTGTCCTCCCGCTCTGAACGAGATCGACGATCATCTCGGATAGACCCGTGATCGGCGCAAGCTCCACCGAACCGTAGAGCTTGATCGTCTCGACCTGAATCCCGCGGCTTGCGAAGTACCGCTTTGTAACGTTCGGGTACTTGGTCGCCACCCGATGCACCGAATGCAGCGGAAGGTCGTCATCGGCCCTGTTGCTTGGCGCCGCCAGGACCAGCCGGCAATCGCCGAACCGCAGATCCAGCGGTTCGTGTACGTCGTGGTCCTCCTCCATCAACACGTCGCTTCCGACGATGCCGATATCGGCGATCCCATACTCCACGTAGGTTGGCACATCGAACGGCTTGGCGATCATAAACCGATACCGCCCGTCGTATGCATCGAAGACCAGCCTCCTCGACTTTTTCTCGTAGTCGGTGATCGTGACCCCGATGCGTTCGAAGAGATCCATCGACGGCGAAAGGAGTCGTCCCTTCGGCAGCGCGACCGTCAGTTGGTCCATGAAACATCTCCTCTCTTTCCTAAACGGTTTGCAGGTGCTGGTCCTTACTGCTTCACGTTTTCCAGTGGCACAATCCGTTTTCCGCTTGCATCGAGGACGATCAGCTCCGTCATCCCTTTTTGTCGGGCGTAGGCGATCGCGTCTTCTTCGCTTCGGTCGATGACCTCGAGCTCCGCGCGTTTGCCTTGAGCACGCAGCGTCTTCGCCAGCTCATATGCCTCGCTTCGGTGCTCACGGCTGAATCGGACGAGCGCATCCACTTTGGGAAGCGCAACCAGCCTTTCTTTTTGCACAATGGTTCTAATTCGATCGATATCGAAGGCACATCCAACCGCCGGGCAGGGATAGCCAAACTTGGCGATCAGGTCGTCGTAGCGGCCGCCTTTCAAGATCGAGGATCCCAGTGACTGGGAAAATCCCTCAAACATCAGGCCGGTGTAGTAGCCGAAACCGCGGACCTCCGCAAGATCGATGACCACTCTGTCGGCGAGGTGATAATCGTCCAGGATGCGGTAGATTTCGTCCAGATTCTCCAACGCTGCTTCGGAGGTTTTGTTATCGGCGAGCGTCGACGCGCGTTCGATCATCTCTTCTCCTCCACAGAGGGTGAGGATCTCGAGGATCGACCGTTTCTTAACGCCTGGCAGGTCCCGTTCCTCCAGAAAGCGCGTGAGTTCCTCGCGGTCCCTTCGGTCGAGGCGTTCTTTGATCACGGTGATCTCGGGCTCGGAGAGCGTAGTCTCCTCGATCACCCCTTGGAAAAACCCGATCTGGCCGAGATTAAGTTGGAAGTCATCGATTCCCAGTCGCTGCAACGCCTCGATCGCAGCCGCAATGACCTCGGCGTCGGCAACCGGTTCACTCGAGCCAACGAGCTCGATTCCGGCTTGGGAAAGTTCCGCCCGCTTTCCTCGCTTGGGCTCCGGCCGTCGAAACACGTTCTCGATGTAGTAGAGCCGCAGCGGCTTCGGAGCTTCCCTGAGCCTGGTTGCAACGACCCTTGCAATCGGGGTGGTGAGGTCTGGCCGCAGAGCGAGGATCCCGCCGCCCGGATCAGAGAATTTGTACATCCACTCAGGGTCGATCCCGCCGGCAAGCAGGACCTCGTAGCGCTCAAACATCGGGGTGATCGCTTCCACGTAGCCGCAGCTTTGAAAGACCTCTCGAAGCGATGATTCGATGTGGTGCTTGCGCTGCGCGTCATCCAGGAGGATGTCCGTCACTCCAGCCGGCATGTTGTTGACAGTGCGGTTGGACATCGTTACCTCTTCTTTCCTCAAAACGACCCTCCTCTCCTTGGCCAATGCCACATCCTGTGCGATTGCGCTCTAGCGCCCTCCTAGCACACCTGTCTCCGCTTGTCTGCTCCTTTCATCCATCCTGCCAAGGCAAATGAAAAAGACCTTCGACGTTATAGTCGATGGTCCTAGCTGGCTCAGGGTTGGTGGGCCCTCAAACGCGGCGAGGGATCACGCCCTAAGCCCGAACGTGATGGTGATAAAACAAAATGCCATTGAAGGAAGTACCTGGGCTACTTGGTGCACGTTGTATCTTTCTATACATCGCCTTTCCTTCCTCCAATAGATTATCAACAGCATAAGGCGATTCGACCGCTTTGTCAAGCGCGACTTGACAAAAGCATGCAGACATCGGCTTATCCTTATGAGCAACTCCGATTTCGCGCTCTTGAAAGATCTTGGCCATCGTGAAGATTAAGCCTTGAGTATGCTGGATGAGATAACGTAGATCTTCCAGGCAACGAATGTTGAATCGCCTCGTAACCGATCGATCGCATCGGCAAACGACATATCGTGGCCCACAACCGACTGTTGTTCCAAGACAAGCCCAATGACTGCGGCCGTTTGACTTTCGCAGAATGGTTATGATAAGCAATCATCGGGAAGGGAGGTGTCTCATGAGATTCCGTCAGCGGGGAAGGCTTAGCTTCCTGATAGTGATTATGTGCATTCTACTTGAAGCCTTGAGCACGTCCTTTGGGACGCTTGCGTCCGAAGAAGTTGTCCTCTACCAGGAGGATTGCGAGAGTGGTTGGGCCGAGGACTGGCAACTGGAGGGTAACTGGGGAGTCATCCAAGATACAGATGGAAATTGGGTACTTAGCGGACAAGAACATTACTGGGCCCGTTACACAGGTGACGCTTGGGGGGACTATACGTTTAAGCTTCGCCTGAAGCTTCTCAAAGGCACAATCCACATAAATTATCGTGCAAGTGGGTGCACTCGCTACTTTGTTGGATTCGGTGAGAGAAGCCTTTACCTCAACAAGACCTCTCCATGCGACACGCACCCCCAGCTACGCGCAAGCTCGGCCCATCACAGTCGCGGGCGCTGGTACCAGGTCGAAATCGTTGGCAAAGGGGGAAAGCTCGACATCTATGTGAACGGTCAGCGTAAGATTTCCTACGTCGATTCCGAGCCCTTGCTCTACGGCACCATCGCGTTGGAGACCCTGGAGGATTCCGAAGTCTATGTGGACGACATCATGGTGCTTGGCCACGCACCACCGACCCTTGGGCTGGAGTGGGTCCGCACTGGCGGCCCACTGGGGGGGTTGGGGTACGACGTTCGCATGCGACCTGACAACACAGATACGATGTATGTCACCGACGCCTGGGCCGGCGTTTTTATGAGCACCGACGGCGGCCAAAGCTGGTTTCCTTCCAATCAGGGAATTACTACACGGCTCGGTATGTCAGGCGACGCGATCCCCATCTTTTGTTTGACCATCGATCCCCACGATCCGGACATTATTTGGACTGGCACGGACGGCGTGCGAGGCATCTTCAAATCGACCGACGGCGGCCGCAGTTGGGTCAAGAGAGATAACGGAATCGTCGAGAACTTTGGCATTACCTTCCGAGGATTCACCGTCGATCCGCGCACCTCGGACATTGTCTACTGCGCTGCCGAAATCCACAGTTCCGTCTGGGCCGGAGAAGTCCGCACCGGTCGTGAATTTGATATGACCCAGGGCGTGGTATACAAGACCACGGACGGCGGCGGCCATTGGAAAGCCATCTGGCGCGGCGACAACCTGGCCCGCTACGTCTGGATCGACCCGCGAGATCCAGATGTGATCTATGTCTCCACCGGGATCTTTGACCGCGAAGCGGCGAACTCGGTCCCCAACCAGAGGCGCGCCGGCGGGGTGGGAGTGGTCAAGAGCACGGACGGCGGTCTGACCTGGACAAAAGCCGTCAATGGCCTCGGGAACTTGTACGTTGGCACCTTGTTTATGCATCCCGAGGACCCCGATATCCTGTTGGCCGGCACGGGCAACAATCAGTACTACGCAGGAAACGGCGTCTATCTGTCCACTGACGGTGGCGATTCGTGGCAAAAGACCCTCGGCAGAGAGAACATCACGTCCGTCGAATACGCTACCGCAGATCCGGCCATCGCCTACGCCGCCAGTGCCGACGCGGTTTACCGCAGCCACGACGGTGGACACACGTGGCAGAAGGTCTCCGGCGGTCCAAACGGATGGGGACCACCAGGGGTACGCGCTGGGTTTCCCATCGATTTCCAGGTCGATCCGCGAGATCCAGATCGTATCTTCGTCAACAACTACGGCGGCGGCAACTTCCTCTCCACCGACGGCGGCCGGACATGGGCAGTCGCCAGCAACGGGTACACCGGTGCCCAGGTGCGCGATATCACGGTGGATCCCAGCGAGGCAAATCGGGTTTTTGCCGCCGCTCGCAGCGGCATCTTCGCGACCACAAACGGGGGTGAGGAGTGGACCGGATTGAGCTTTCCCCCGGCCCCTTGCCTCGAATGGTACGTCGTCAGCATTGACCCCACGGATTCCCAACACGTGCTGGCGGCCAACAACTGGGATGGGTTCATCCTGGAGAGTCACGACGGAGGAAGGCAATGGTGGTCCAGGAGTTTTCGGCCCGACGAGAGCACGAGCTGGCGCGCCGTTGTCTTCGCACCCTCGGACCCAAAAACAGTCTACGCGGGCAGCTCTGCGTTCTATTCGGCCGGGACGTTCGATGACCGAATGCCGGCCCGAGGAATCTATGTCTCGCACGACGCAGGCGCGACGTGGACTGTCGCAAATAATGCGGTGTCAAGGGACGCCAACGTGACCGCCCTCGCGGTCTCGCCCGAGGATCAGCACGTGGTGTACGCGGCCACCGGTAACCACGGCCTATTGAAGAGCACCGACGGCGGGGGGAGTTGGACGCCCATCAACCAAGGTTTGCCAAGATCACCCGTGGCGCTTTCGGTGGCGGTTCACCCTGTTGAGGCCGACGTTGTCTACGCCGGGTTGTCGCGCGGCGGCCTCTACCGCAGCGAGGACCGCGGGGCGACGTGGCAATCTGCAACCGCTGGCATGAATCCAGAAGCAAGCGTCTCAGACATCGTCTTTGATCCGACCAATCCACACGTGATGTTCGCCGCCGATCGCATGAGCGGGGTGTATCGTTCCAGCGACGCAGGCGCAACGTGGATCGCCATCAACAAGGGCCTGCGCACACGGGATGTCAATGCCCTCGCCATCTCTGCAGATGGTACCACGCTGTATGCAGCCACGGAAGGAGAAGGCGTCTTCCGCCTTGACCTGACCGCCCTGGAAGAAAGCCCTGGAGGCACATCCCTTCCATCTGGTGACAGAGACGGCGACGGCGTGCCCGATGAGGAGGATTACTGCCCAGACTATCCGGGCAAGCCCGAGACAAATGGATGCTAAAATAAACTGCGACTCCTTGGGCACCATCCGTGATGCACAGAGCACAAGGGGGACCACATGAAGATCAATGGAGCGCGGCTCGCGATGCTCGTCGCACTTGCTCTCGGATCAGCGATCGCCACGATTGGAATGGTCTCCAGCAATTCCGAAGAGCTGACGATCAAGGGGGTTGTCGTCGACGAAGACGGTCCGATGGCAGGAGTCACTGTTCGAGTGCAGGCCACAAACAACACCACAACAACCGGAGAAGACGGAGCCTTCGTATTGTGTGGACTGGTTTCGACTGACGAAGTGACGGTCACCGCCTGGGTCGAAGAATACTACGTCGGTTGGATAACCGCGGTCCCAGGGGGAGAGCCAATCACCATCATGCTCAAGCGCCACTACACAACGGACAACCCTGACTACAGTTGGTTCTCAATGGAAGGCGCTGAGGGTTCCAAGAGTTGTGGCCTATGCATGCCGGCACACTACGAGGAGTGGCTCGCCGACGCGCACTCTCAGTCAGCACTCAATCCGCGCTTCTTGACAATGTACAGCGGGACCGACGTTCATGGGAACCGGAGCCCGCTCACTCGCTACGCAGTGAGCCGCGACTACGGACGTTTTCCGCTGCCACCGGATCTATCCAAGCCCTACTACGGCCCGGGGTACAAGCTCGACTTCCCCGACACCGCCGGAAACTGCAGCGCCTGCCACGTCCCGTCCGCTGCTGCCAAACCGGGGCAGGCCTACGCCGCTGATCCGAACGAGCTCTCCGGCATCGAGTCAGAAGGGGTTTTTTGCGAGTTCTGCCACAAGATCGGAGACGTCTCCCTTGACCCGGAAACAGGACTTCCTTATCCCAACATGCCGGGCGTGCTCTCTTTGCGGTTGTATCGTTCGGAGGAAGAACAGGTCCTTTTCTTCGGCACGTTCGACGACGTGACTCGACGCGTCAGTTATCTGCCGTTGGAAGAGGAAAGCGCGTTCTGTGCACCGTGTCACTTCGGCGTTTTTTGGGACACCGTAATCTACGACTCGTACGGCGAGTGGCTTCGAAGTCCGTACAGCGATCCAGAGACAGGCAAGACCTGTCAACACTGTCACATGCCGGTCACCGAGGCCACGTATTTTGCGCTGCCGGAGAAAGGCGGCCTTGAGCGGCCGCCGGGGCGAATCTTCAGCCACCGAATGCCCGGGGCAATGGATGTGAAATTGCTGCAAGAAGCGCTCACCATGACTGCTACCGCTCAGGTGGAGGAGGGCAATCTTATTGTTCAAGTGGACATCACCAACGATAATACCGGCCACTACGTGCCGACAGACAGCCCGCTGCGGCACCTCATCCTCTTGGTGGAAGCAACCGACCCTCAAGGAAATCCACTGACTCAGACCGACGGGCCCACCGTGCCGGAGTGGGGCGGGGTGGGAGATCCTGAGCAGGGCTATTATGCCGGTTTGCCCGGAAAGGCGTACGCCAAGGTGCTGGAAGAGCTGTGGACGGAGGTCTCACCGTCGGGAGCCTATTGGAACCCCACCCGCATCGTGAGCGATAACCGAATCGCGGCCTTCGAAACCGATACCAGCACGTACGCGTTTGCCCTCCCGAACGATGTCAAAGCCCAAGTGGAAATCAGTCTGATCTTTCGCCGCGCGTTCAAAGAACTGATGGATCAGAAGGGCTGGGACGTTCCGGACATCGTCATGGCCGAGCAGGCGATGCAGGTTCCGTAGGGGCTTCATGAATGCAATGCATGGCTCGCTCTGATGGTCTTTACTCCTGACCATGCGAGAAAACGAAAGTCCCAATGCCGGGCCGGCGAAACAAAAGGAAGCTAACGACGGACGGCGAGCACTGCCGCGCAGAATACTCAGACGAGCCCTCAGGATTGCCAGCTCGCTTCGCCTTGCCGTGGTGCTGATGGCGCTAATCGCGATCGCCGCTGCGATCGGCGGGATCATCCCCCAAGCACCGGCCACGCCCAATGCGGAGGCGCTCTACCGCTCCTACGGCCGCTTCTGGTATCGGATCATCACCACGCTTTCGCTCGACGATGTCTTCCACAGCAGCTGGTTCATCGCGCTGCTCGGGCTCTTCTCTGTTAACCTGCTCCTTTGCGCGGCGCGGCGGTTGCGCCGAAGCATCATGCTGCTCCGTGCTTCGCCTCAACCTCTCTTAGAGTCAGATCTTCCCAGCGACCTTCCGACTGTTCCCAGGCGGATGGAAGAAAGCGACAAAGCCCGGCGCGCAGCTCACCGCATCCTTCGACGGCACCGCTACCGGGTTTGCGAACGGGGCGACCAACTGGTTGGGGAGCGGTTCCGCTACAGCCGATTGGCTCCCGATCTGATCCATCTTGGCATTCTCGTTATCCTCGTAGGAGGGCTGCTTGGAATCTTTCAGTTTGAAGGCCGCCTGTGGCTGAACGAGATCGAATTGGGAAAAACGTTCTACCCGTGTCAAGACCAAGCCAGGAACAATTGCATCGAAAACGCCGACTTCTCTCTTCGCATCGACGACTTCGGTGCAGAGTTTTATCCTGGGACTGGGTTGCCAAAAGCCTATTGGAGTCTTGCCACCATCATCGAGGACGGCCGTCCGGTGAAGACAGCGTGGATTGAGGTGAATCGCCCCTTGACCTACAGGGGGATCAGCTTTTACCAAGACCGCTTCGGAGAAGACCTGCAGGCGGCGCGGGCAGTTCTCCTGGTGACCGACCGCGAGACAGGGGAGCCACTCGGCGAACTCAACCTCCGGGTGGGAGAGAGCACGCCGCTTCCGGAAACGCAAGTCTGGGTGGCGCTCTCGCAGTTCTTCTGCAGTTTCGCCATGACAGAAACGGGAGAAGCGATCAATCGTCCTGCCCCGATAGCCGAAAACCCGGCGGCCGTCCTCGAGGTGTACGGCTACGACGAAAACGGTGATAAATTGGACTATCGTGACATCGTTTTTGCCCACTTTCCTCAGACGCACTTCAACCTCGACAAGCCCTATCGTTTCGTACTCACTGACTACGTCATTCCCAAGCGCGTGGTCATACGTTATTCTCGAAATCCCGGATATCCCGTCGTGTGGTGGGGGTTTATGGCGATGATGGTCGGGCTGACAGGTGCCTTCTATTTTCGGCCCAAGCGAGTGCTGGTCCGCTTTTCCGGAGAGATGCTCCACATTGCGGACGGTGGGGCCACGCGAATGAGGGTAAGAAGAGACGAGCTGGAGAGGCTCGCCGATGAGATCGAAAGCGAATTCAAAAAGGACGTGACATGATTGCAAACGGAGTGCTGTTCTTCTACATCGCGGTGATTGGGTATCTGTTGGCCTTCTTCTTTCTCCTCTTCTCCTTCGTCTTCAAGCGGTCGTCCTTGGGACGTGCTGGGACCGTCGGCTTTGCCGTTGGCTTTGTCGCACAGACCCTCGGGCTCATACTCCGCTCGATTTCCCTCAAGACCCTTCCGGTGACAAACACCTACGAGAGCCTCGTCTTTTACGGTTGGGTCTTCGCCCTGGGCTATCTGGTGATGGCGGGGATGAGCAGGAGATCTCCGCGGCCGATCCGCGTCGTCGGCACGCTGATCGCTCTGTTTTCGACGGCGGCAATCGCCCTCGCCTCTTCGCCCCTGTACAGTCCAACGCTGCAGCCGCTGGTGCCTGCCCTGCGAAGTCACTGGCTGATCCTGCACGTCAGCTTCACCTTCATCGGAGAGGGCTTCTTCGCCGTCTCCTTTGCCAGCAGCCTGTTGTTTTTGATCCTCGAACGTCGCGGCCGAAAACGGCGCAACATATCGACAGTCCGTACGTCCGCGCTTGAACGACTGGATGCACTCAGTTACAAGGCAGTGGCGATCGGCTTTCCGTTCTTCACCCTGGGCGGGCTGTTCTTCGGCGCGATCTGGGCCAAGCACGCCTGGGGCCGCTACTGGGGCTGGGATCCGAAAGAGACGTTCATGCTCGTCACGTGGTTGGTGTACGTGCTCTACCTGCACGCGCGCCTTCGACGAGGCTGGCGCGGTCGCAGGGCGGCGTGGATCGCTGTCGTCGGCTTTCTCCTTGCACTGTTCACGTTTGCCGGCGTAAACTACCTCGTGCGAGGCTTACACAGCTACAGGTAGAAAGACGGTTAGATTATGAGGAGGCCAGGAAATCAGGAAAAGAATCAACACCGTTCTTTCTTGGGTCAAGAATTAAGGAGGATCCCGGCGACGCGTACAATAGTTCCCAGACAAGCAGCCTGAAATAGGGTGCATGTCCCTTGAACTCCGTGGAATAGAGTTGACCTCTGCGGCTCTTCGACCTACTATCTTGCGGAGTTGCACAATAATGTTAGGTTTACTCGATGGAGCGCAAGACCAAACACTCGAAGCGGAAGTTATACGAAAGGCTCTATGTCTCTTTGAACCGCCCCGGGATTGCCGGAGAGTGTTTTTGTTGAGAGGATGGAGTTATG
>CAZOUO010000035.1:0-20002 GCA_964582975.1 uncultured Thermotogae bacterium
CGTCCGTCGAGCATGTCGAAGATCGTGGCGTGTCCGTCCGCGGCGGAGACGACGACGTCGGCGCGATGCTCGCTGCCGTCTTCGAGCCGTACGCCCACGGCGCGATCGCCCTCAACGAGGATTTTTGACACCCGGGCCGAGTATTGGACAGAGCCTCCAAGGTCGAGGAACCGCTTCTCGATCGCGCGCGCAAACGGGAGCGAGCCGCCCAACGGGTAGCCGCCGGTCTTGTTGTGGACCCAGGCGAGTGGCATGACCAGAGCGATTGCCGGGAACTCGGGAACATCGGCCACAGGAGCGGCGAACGCCTCACGCAGGAACGGGTTTTTGAACTGCTGCGCGAGTGCGAGGACCGACAGCCTGCTCCACTTCGAAAACAGCCTCGCGAACGGGAGCATGACGCGGATCATCCGGAGCCGGTCCCCCCATCCGTAGAGCTCGGGTGCCTTTCCGGCCGGGAGATCGAACTGCGTGAAACGGCGGATGGCGCCGGTGAATCCCCGGATGGTCCGCGCGTCCTCCGGGGCCAGTTCGAGTAGGTGCCGCTCCAGCCGATCGACGTCGCCGTAGAGGATGAGGGTTTGTCCGTCTTTCCCTTCGATGCGGAGGTACTCGTCGAGGTCGAGCATGGTCCGGCCTTGGATCGCCCCGACCTCCCTCCACAGGCGGTGGAAATCCGATGCGGGCCCCGAACCGACCAGCCAGTGGATGCAGCTGTCGATCGTGTAGCCTTTGCGCTTCCACGCGGTGCACACCCCGCCAGGCGTGGTGTGCATCTCAAAGATCTTCGCGCGATAGCCGTTCATCTGGGCGTAGCAGCCGGCAGAGAGCCCCGCGATACCGGCGCCGATGATGGCGATCGTCTTGCCCGGTGCACGCTCTTTAGCGTTCGTCATGTCAATCCCCTTTCTTGGAATCCGTTCACTCTAGCCGCTCTCAAGGGAGGCGTCAAGATGCAGCAGGGTCGGACATGCGTCTGTGCTAGGCGCCGAATTGGGCCTCTCCGGCCTTGACAAGAGAGGGTTCGAGAGTTAGGATACCAAGAATACTAAATGAGTACTATAGAAGACAAAAGGAGGGATTCCTCGATGGCAACGCAGGATCGGGTGCTCGCGGCGGGGCGAGAGATTCTTTTCTCCGAAGGGCTGCGCTCGATCACGACCAACGAGATCGCGCGGCGGGCACGCGTCAGCAAGAAGACGCTCTACCGGCTTTTCCCCAACAAGGACGCGTTGGTCGAGGCGATCGTCGTCTCGTTCATGGAAGAAAACCTCGCTCGGTGGGACGCGATCCTCGAGCGTGCCGGCTCGGCCATGGATCGAATCCTCGCGTCGTTGGAGTTCGTCGGTCAGTTCATGCCGCAGATCCAGAGTCAGCTTGTCAACCAAGTCGAAACCGTCGCACCGCAGCTTTGGTCGAGGATCGACGCGATCCGCCTGCAGCGGCTCCAGAAGCTGAAAGCGTTGATGGAGGTGGCGCAAGCGGAGGGCTTCCTCCGCCCCGACGTCGATCCCGATCATTGGATCCTGCTGCTCACCGGAACGATCCGCTCCGTCCTGACCCCCAGGGTCCTGCTGCGCACGGGGATTCCGTTGATGGCGCTGCTTGCAAGCATCAAGACGATCTACTACGACGGTCTGCTGACCGAGAAGGGCAGGCAGTACGTCGCAACGCAGGAGGCGTCGTGATGACACAGCAGACCGCACGCGCACTCGTAGTGCTCCTGATGTGCGGCGTCCTTTCCGGGTTCGCGGCGACGGCGCAGCCGATCGCCACCTCGGAGGGCGTGCTCGATCGAATGCGCGAGAACACGCGGGGGATCGAAGACTTGGACGCCGTCCTCACGATCGAGACCTACACGGATGGAGAGGTCGACCTGACCCAGCGGATTCGGCTCTCGCTGTTGCAGCCGGATCGGATGCGACAGGAGTACCTCGAGCCCGACTACCTCGCCGGGAACCTGACCCTGATCACTGGCAATGACATGTGGATCTACATCGCCGCCGCGGACACGTGGTACGAGAAGGATCTGGGCGAGCTGTCGGCGGCTGAACAGCCGTGGCTCGTCTTCCGTCAGTTCCTGCGCGGAGTAGCGGACGAATTCGACGACTACGCCTTCGAGCTGCGTGACGACGAGCCCGATCGGTATCACCTAATCGGCACCTCATCGACCGACGACGCGGCGTACGGACGGATCGAGCTGTGGGTCGATCCCGAGATGTTCGTTCCCACCCGACGGCTCCTCTTCGATGTCGATGGGAACCTCCTCGTTGACCTGCACATCCTCGAGGTCGAGGAGATCGCGGACGGCACGTACCTCGCACGAACTCTGGAGACCTACGACGAGATCGGCGAACTGAAAAGCGTCATTCACTACGATTCGCTCGTCGTGAACGGAGGACTCGACCCGGCGCTGTTCGTCCGTACCGAGGCGGCCGAGGATGACTGAACGGATCCCGGTGTTCCTCGCGGAATCCCTCACCAAGCGGTTCGGGACGCTGCGCGCGGTCGACGGCGTGTCGCTGTCGATCGAACCCGGCGAGATCTACGGACTGGTCGGGCCGAGCGGCGCGGGGAAGACAACGTTGATTCGACTGCTGAGCGGTCTGACCGCGCCGACCGACGGCGCGGCGCGGCTGCTCGGTTCCCCGATGCCCGGCGGACGCCGCGGTGTGGAGCATCGGTTCGGGTACATGCCGCAGGAGCGTGCGGTGTATCGCGACCTGTCGGTCGCCGAGAACCTGCTCTTCTTCGGGCAGATCTACGGCATGTCGCGTGCCCGGATCGCGCAGCGCACGCGGGAACTGCTCGGGCTGATGCGGTTGGAGGGGCACCGACATCAGCGGGCCGACCGCCTCTCCGGCGGAGAGAAGCAGCGGCTGTCGCTTGCTTGTACCCTGCTGCACGAACCGGACGCCCTGCTGCTCGACGAGCCGACGATTGGGTTGGACCCGGCACTTCGCCGCGAGTTCTGGGACCACTTCCGCGAACTGAACGCCAGAGGGCGGACGATCCTCCTGGCGACCCACTACCTGTACGAGGCCGAGTGGTGCGACCGCGTCGGCCTGATCCAGCGGGGACGCCTGATCGCCGAAGGAACGCCGGAGCGGCTCAAGGCCGAGGCCGCGGACCGCAGCGGTCGAGAGAGGCCGGACATGGAAGAGGTGTTCCTGATCCTCACCCGGGCGTCCGTTGCCGGAGGTGCGTCGTGAAAGCGTATCGAATCCTCGCCGTCACCGAGCGTGTCCTGCGCCAGCTGTGGCACGACAAGCGCGTTCTCGCGTTCATGCTCGTCCTTCCCGCGGTGGCGATGCTGCTGTTCGGATACTCGTTCTCCGGCGACATCACCGACATTCGCGTCGCGTTCATCGACGAGGACAAAACCGACCTCACGGCGTCGATCCTGGAAAGCCTGCAGGCCGACGACGCGTTCGACGTAACCGTTCTTGCGCCGGTCGACGATCCCGAGCGCCTGCTGTTCGAGTCGGGCTACCAGGCGGTGATCCGCATCCCGGACAAGTTCACCAGCCTCTACTACGCCCACTTCGCGATGGGCGTCGCCACCAGCGCGCAAGGAACGATCGACCTGACGCTCGACGAGTCGGACCCGCAGATCGCGGCGACGATCAAGATGGGGCTTGCGGATGCCGTTATGGATCTCGGCGAAGGCGGTCCGGTGGAGATCGACACGCGGGAGCTCTACGGCGTCGAGGTTCGGTTCATCGACAGCTTCGCGCCCGCCATCATGGGGCTCGTCGTCGCCCTGATCAGCACCGTGTTGACGCTCCTTTCGATCGTGCGGGAGAAGGTCGACGGGACGTTCTCGCGCATCTGGGTCTCCCCGGTTCGGCGCGCCGAGTTCATCCTCGGCTACGTGATCGCGTTCGGCCTGGTCGCGCTCGTCCAGTCGCTGATGGTGCTGACGATCGGGAAGACCGTGTTCGACATCGTGATCAACGGATCGATCGCCTGGGCGTTCGTCTGCGTGATCCTGTTTGCGGTGGGAAGCGTGGGGCTCGGCACCCTGCTCTCCGCGCTGGCCCAGACCGAATCGCAGGCGATCGTCTTCTTTCCACTGGTCATCCTGCCCTCGGTGCTGCTCTCCGGGATGATGTGGCCGGTGCAGGCGATCCCCCGATTGCTGCGGCCGCTCTCCTATCTCGTGCCGCTGACCTACTCCAACCGTCTGCTGCGTGCGGTGATGGTGAAGGGACTCACCCCGTGGCAGGAGCCGGTCGGCTTCGCCGGCGTGCTCGTGTTTGTCTTACTCACTATCCTGTTGGCCAGCGTCGTTCTGCGTCAGTCGGCCGGCGAGCGGGAATAAGGGATGCCGAGGCACTTGCTTCTCTCACCAAAGTGTCTATAATGACCATTTAGGTGGTCATCATGCGACTAACAACCGTTAAGGAGTTCAGGGACCAGGCGACGAAGTACCTTCGCAGTAAGGATCCTGTCCTCATCACTCGGCGAGGAAAGCCGGCGGGAATCTACGTTTCCCTCCACGAGGGCGAGGATCTTCCCTTTGACTTTCGTAAGGAACTGATGCTGACATTGGCGAGCCAGGTGAAGAAGAGCTTGGAAGAGCACGGCCTCACCGAGCAGGCAGTCCTCGATGACTTCGAAGCCACCCGAAAGACTCGTCGTTGACGCCAACCCGATCATTTCCGCTCTTCTAGGAGGAGCGGCGCTTCGCGCCTTCTGGAATGAAGCGGTGAAGGAATGGGCAACGACGCAGTTCACCGTAAACGAGGTCCTCTCCTACCTTCCGCAGTTGGCGAGTAAGATCCGCGTTCCTGAAGAAATGCTCCGGTTGGAGCTTGAACTGCTTTCACTGACGACCTACAAGAGGGAGTCCTATCGCGAGTTCGTCCCCGAAGCCAAAAGGCGGATAGCAGCAAGAGACAGAAACGACGTCGACCTTCTTGCCCTGGCGCTGAAGCTGGACTACCCCATATGGACCAACGATCAGGACTTCGAGCAAACCGGACCGACGCTCTACACCACAGCGAAGCTGCTGGAGGTCCTTTCCAGATCTTAGCTCTTGATGTCCGGCAAAACTCGCTGAGCTTCAGAGCTACTTGAAAAACTGATTCTTTGCAGGCGATCTGCCGACGGCCGGGAGGCATCTGCTCTTTGAAGACGGTGTCCATCGCTTCTTTCTTCAAGGCACTATAACTTCTCGACACCCCCAGGCTCGTCGGCCTCGTCCACAACGTGGTCACCGTCTGTCTCAGGGAGGAGAGGATTCTGGGGTAAGGCTGTTGGAATGAGGCTACACCAAGAATGAAGACCTGACCCTTCCACTTCCCGTTCCTAAAGAGATGCTCCGGTTGGAGCTTGAACTGCTTTCACTGACGACCTACAAGAGGGAGTCCTATCGCGATTTCGTCCCCGAAGCAAAGAGAAGAATCGCAGAAAGAGATAAAAACGACGTCGACCTCCTGGCCCTGGCGCTGAAGCTTGACTACCCCATATGGACCAACGATCACGACTTCGAACAGACCGGACCGACGCTCTACACCACAGCAAAGCTGCTGGAAGTTCTTTCCTGATCCTAGCTCTTGATGTCCGGCGTGTCTTGCTGAACCTCAGCGTTGCACATCAAGCGTACAGCAATCGGCCCTTCGGTTCAGGGATGGCCCTTCCGAGTTCCTGGGCCGTTTCTATCCACTCCTGGATAACCTGGTCGGCATTGGCGAGGGTCTCTTGGTACGTTCTCCCGTCTGCCATGCACCCGGCCAGTTCAGGGACTTCGGCCACAAAGGCATCGTCCTCTTCGCTCCAGAAGATGATGATCTCGTATTTGCTGTTCATTCTTGATCTCCTAAACGCAGTCCGTAGTGAAGGATCACTCTTCTGACGAGTTTAACCTGATACGGCTTTGCTTCTCCACCGCTAGAGACGGCTTGGAGCCTATTCCTCGAAGGCAGTATCCAGCACTACTTTCCTCAGGGCACTTTTGCTTTTCGAGTAGTTGGTCTCGTCCATAATGCCGTGACCGTGTGTCTCATGGAAGAAGGGATTCTGGACTGAGGCTGGTCGGATGAGGCAAGAGCAAGAATGAAGATCAGATCCCAATGTCGCCCCCTGGACCTCCGTGATTCCGGTCTAGTGCCGGCGGCGTCCCTTGGGTCGGCCGCGTGAGGATCGGCTCTTCTTGTTGCCCTTTTTGGATGGAGGGCGTTTGCTGGTGCACTCGACGCAGTACACGGGGCGATCGGTCAAGGGCAGGAAGGGAAGTTCCTCGATCTTCTTCCCGCATTCCGCGCACTTGAGATCGAAAACACGTACGTCATGCATCTTTCGGCTAGTGGCCATAAGCTCTCCTTCCAGAACCTTTCCGCAGGGCCCGTTGTTGCCTGTTGGGCTTGAAGACATCCCCACAGTACCCGATGTGACGTGAGATTCACACCACGGAACGCCGAAAGTGCCGATGCCTTCGCAAATATGCGTTGGCTTTGGTCAGACGAGGCGGGGCGATCAGCGAACTGGATGACGGAGGGTTCCTCCTTGTTGGCCTCGTGCACAGCGTGGTGACCGTCTGTTTCAAGGAGGAAGGGATTCTGGGGTGAGGCTCTTCGGATGAGACAACCAAGAATGAAGATGTGCCCCCAAAACTTTTTTCTCCATAACTCGTTTCTTTTGACTGATCATGTGTGGTATAGTAGTCTGTGCATAATTCAGATAATAGAGAGTAAGAGGTTGAGTAATGCGTGCGATTGTCTTTGGCCAAAGCGGAATCGAAAAGGAGCAGTATCTTCAATTGGTGCTAGATGCAACGCGTGCCCACGGGCGGGAATTCACCATTCTCAACATTGGTACTATGATGCACGAGGGAATTCAAGGGACACATACCCTATCTTTGTTCCGGCTACTGGACTCTCCGCCTTCGTGTCAATGAACCCGGCTACTCAACGATGTTGAGTAGCTTAGAAGTTCCCGGTCCGGGGACTGCACGCAGTTGGTGTCATTCGTGCTTAGTCAGACATGCCGGGAAGCTGTATCCGATGTTCGTGCTTCTTCGGTGCTCGTCGCCCCCTCCCTGTGTCCGTGAATGTAAGTACGACGGTAAGAGGCTCCAAGCATGCGGGGCGCGTAGCGACTACTACTGGACCAGCAACGTGGCTTACGTGCCACTGGAAGCCTCTATCATCCCTCACGTCAACGCCTTGCGGAAGTAGCAGATTCCATCCTTGATCCTCCGCCGTGATAATCAATGTCTCTTCTTCGGTGGATGTTTGACGCGGCGAGTAGAGAACCTCCGTAGCGTGAGGAACGTCCTTGTCCCGGGGCACGCGTCCTAGTATTTTTATTGGCAGGGCTTTGTTTGGCCCAAAGTACTCTGGATGTTCGCGTTTAGCTAGTAGCGTGGTCACCTGAAACCATAGGGACTCTGCAATCTGCACAGCTGGCTTGCCCTTCCGAAAGAAAAGCCAGGCAATAAGCAAGCCTGCAAACATGCTCAATGCCACCGATATCGTAATGTTAAGGAACTCAGCGAGATTGAAGTGCAAGTGCAGTCCAAAGAGAATCATTTCCTACCACCTTTCCCCGCGATCTTTTTGTCACATGCTTCACTCTTGAGATCATATAATGCAAACGTTTGGAATTCCGGTAAAAATCAGGAGGCCACACCTCCCCATTCCCAACCGTACAAGCCTTATGAATACCTCACTCCAGTTTCTCCGAACTCTCTAGTAGCTCCTTAGAACGTCTACTTGCAGCCCGACAGTCTAACACTGGTCGAAGCCTGAGCGCCGGGGGCTTCGACGCTAACCATTATTTCGACGATGACGACGCTCGCTTTTAGAGATGTCCTCGAATTTATGGATTTCACCGAAATTTCAACTCATATCTCTCATAAGCTTCCCAAGAGGAATTGATCCGCTTCCTCCGGGTTACAGGAATCGCAACAGAAATTGCCTTTGGCCTGCCGATTGCGAGCAGCAAAGAGCCATTCGACGATCCGCATGCCAAAGGAATGTTGGCGTCGGCGGTCGACAGCCCCGAGGTATTCAAGCAACTGCCGTCGAAAGCAACGATGTTTGTTCTTGATCATGTGATCGAGGATTTCGATGGCTTTCAGTCGACGTTCTCTTCCTGTATTGTCCTCTTGTTCTGGGAAGAGACTACCTTGAACCGGCTTCATCTCGACCATAAAGCGCTGAACGGCAACGTCATCATCCCGCTTGAAAAGAACGGCAGCCGCTGCCTCTCCATCGCGGCCAGCTCGCCCTACCTCCTGCCAGTACTCCTCAGGAGAATCGGGCTGACCTTCGTGGATGACTAAGCGGATGTTTGGGACGTCTATCCCCTCGCCAAACGCTTTGGTGCAGATTACCGTGTTCAGCTCAGGTGCGAGCTGCCCACAAAACCGACTCTGGATACTAGACCGCTTGAGATTATCCAGATTGCCGTGGAAGAAGGGCACATCTAGGCCGAAGACTGCAAGGCCCTGTTGCACCTCTTTTCCAATTTTACGTGTCGGGACGAAGATCAGCGTTTTCCCGCTGCACTGGCGGATCAATTGCGCCATTGTCCTGTACCGGCGCTCTGCTGACGGGATAAACGCCCTCAGCAAGGCGATGTTTGGGCGATCGACGTTGCGGCGGAAGATGTGAGCTTCTGGGACATCAAGCAACCTCAGCAATTCGGACTGGGTTTGCAACCCTGCTGTTGCCGTGAAACACAGCACTGGAGGGTCTCCCAGCTCGTGTTTTACCTGCCCCAGCTTCCTGTACGACGGGCGGAAGCTCTCACCCCAGTCTGGAAGATGGTGCGCCTCATCGATGACCAGATAAGACGGACGCACACGCATGAGACGTTCAACCTCAAGAGGATCTCCTACCCGAGTTTGATCGAATCGTTCTGGTGAGACATAAAACAGCTTCCACAAGCTACTTTCAAGTGCTTCGTATCGGAGAGTCTTTTCAGCTCTACTCAGATCAGAATTGATAAAGGTTGCTGGTACAATGCTGTTGTCCTGGAGATGCGTCACTTGGTCGACCATCAAGGCCTTCATAGGTACCACAACAAAAGACGTCCCACTAGCTAGAAGGGCCGGTACCTGGAAGCAGATGCTTTTTCCCGCCCCGGTGGGCCACACCACTAGCACGGATTTCCCCTTGAGAACGTCGAGGATGACTTCGAGCTGGCCCTCACGAAAGCGGTCTCGCCCTAAGGCGCGCAAGGCTGCGCTCAAACGCGTGAGGTCATCTGGGAGTTCCCCGGGGTGTGATAGAAGCTTCGCTAGTCGAAGTCCCATCTGCTCAATCGCTCGGCGAGCAAGGGACACCTGGAGAGTTGGATGTCGCGCAGCATGATGCTTGTCGCATAGTGTGATCAGGTTCGAGGGATGGTCAGAACCGCCCTGTGCACGAGGAATGACGTGGTGCACATCCAGGTCGCCTTCGTGGGTGTCATCCGGGATTGCACATTTGTAACCGTCTCGCTTGAGAACAATCTTCCTCGCTTCCTGCCACTGCTTGTCGTTATGGCGGGCTTTCTCTCCACGTGACTTGGTCTTCTCAGGCATGACGTCTCCTTTGATAGGAAGCTCATGAGAAGTATACAACACTTAGATACCACATGGAGTGAGAGACGATATTGAGCAGTCCGGGAGCATATTACGAGAGAATCGATGGACACAACCCAATTTCCAACCGGACAAGCCTGTCAAACATTCCCTTCAGCCCCTTCGATTTCTCCCAGCTGTCCGCAGCCAATAAGGACGTCACCCCGCACGCCGCAACCACACGTGGTCAAGCTGCCAGGGGCTTCGACGCTGATCCTGATGATGACCGAGCTTCCTAAGGCCCTTACCCAAACAGCGTCACGGCTTCCTGCATCTTGTGGATGACGCCGACCCCGAACGGGCAGCGCTTGGAGCACTGGCCGCACTCGGTGCAGTCGGTCGCTTTTGCCGAGAGTTCCTCGTACGAGGTGCGGATCTCTTTGGTCAGCTCGCGCTTTCCTTGCTCGAGCAGGCTGATGAGCCGGCCGATGTCGATCTTGGATGGGCAGGGCAGGCAGTGATTGCAGTAGACGCACTCCCCGGTCGCAAACTGCGCAAAGGCGGGAAGGATGGGGCGGTAGTCCTTCTCTTCTTCACTGGCAGCGTAGTAGCGGAGGGCGTCGTGAAGTTCGTCGACGCTCTTGCATCCGGGGACCGTGGTCGCGACCTGCGGCTGATCGAGGACGTAGGCCAGGCACTGGACCGGTGTGATCTCGGCCGGCTTGTCGTAGTGCGAGGGCGCTCCGGGCATCTCCTGCCTGCCCATCTGGTAGTCCTCGAGTTCGACGATACGCTTGTCGCGCAAAAGGCTTCCTCCACCGAAGACCTTCATCGCCACCAGGCCGACGTGGTGCTTCGCGCAGGCAGGGAGGAGTTCCTTCTTGCCGGGCACGGCGTAGCTCGCCAGGTTCACCGGGAACATCAAAACGTCGATCGCGCCGCTCTCGATCGCCCGAAGTGCCGTAGCGACATTGTGAGAGCTAAACCCGACAAAGCGCGCCTTGCCCTGTTTCACAAAGGACTGAGCCAGTTCCAACAGGCCGCCCGGTGAGACGACGGTGTCGTAGTCCTCTGGCTTGTTGCAGTTGTGCAAAAACAGGATGTCGGCGTGGTCGGTCTGCATGCGGGTGAGATAGTCGTGGAAGAAGTCGGTGCAGAGTTCCGGGTTGCGCGAGATGGCGTACTGGTCGCCTTTCATCGTCGAGCCGAGATGCGCGGTGATCACGACGTCCTCGCGCCGGCCGCGGAAGGCTGCTCCCAAGTTGTCTCGGAACTGTGGGTGTGCCCAGAACATATCGACGTAGTTGATGCCACTCTCGATCGCCTCGGCAACGACGCGCACAATGTCGTGCCGTGGAACGCCGAGGAGGAATTCCGTTCCGAGGCCGATCTCTGAGACAGTGATTCCGGTGCTTCCTAGTGTGCGTTGGTTCAACGTGTGCCTCCTAGGGATTAGGCGCGGCGGGACTCGCCGCACGAAAAGGGATCCATCGTGATGGTAGCACGTTGTTGGGATTTGCGCCAATCGGAGGATGTCCCCGAAGCGATCGGGAATCAGCTACATTAGAAGCCGCAAACCCTTTCCTGATGAACTAGCCTCTTTGGGACCTCTTCACTCAAGGAGCCGCGTCGAACAGCCGGAGGAACTCGTCAGATAGCTCCTCCGGCCACAGATCCAGATTCCACAGGAGCCTGTCGAGAGATGTTTCATCGTCAGGGTTGGACGTGTCAACTCCCGGGTTCTCCGAGTGTGGTTCAAGCACGGTTTCTCCGGAAACAGAGAACGCGATGGTAGCAGGTTCTTCAGCGGGCACCAGCTTGCCGGTCCCGGACCCGCGCATCTCTCCCGTCATTTCGATCCGTGAATCTGCAAGGAGAACCAGCAGGGCGAAGCTCCCTGACCCGTATGCCGTCAACCCATCGGCGAGGGCGATCCCTTCACCGCGTGCGATGGCTGCACCGCGGATTTCAAGCTGCGCACCGCTGTCCAGCGTGCCGGTTGCCGTGAACACGCCCCAGCCGAGACTCTCGTTGAGTGCCTCCGCCCGCTTGGCAATTCCGCGAGCGCGGCCACTCGCCTGGAAAGAAGTGGCAACGCCGTCCACCGGCAGATACCCTGACAGCGTGATCTCTCCGTCCAGCTCGCCGACAACGTTCACGCCTTCTAAGCGGATCACCACGCTACCTTGTATCGTCGAATGTATCTGCTCGGCATCTTCCGCGATGGTGGAAAAAGACAGGAGCAAACTTATCCCCAGTGCGAAAGCCACGATCACGCAGCTACGTGTCGTCCTTTTTTTCATTGATCTTTTTGTCCTTTCTTACCGCTAGTAGTGAGTCCTGTTAGAATACCGTGCCAAGAACGCTTCTTCATCTTTTGCGGGATCAGGCGAGCGAACATCAATACCGGGAATTCCGGTGGCACAACCCCTATTTCCCGACTGAGACAGCCTATTGAACGCTTTGCTCCGGTTCGATGAACCTGTCTCTGTCCGTTATAAACGTCTACTTGCAGGCAGAGAGCCACACGCTGGTCGAAGCTTGAGCGCTGGCGCCGGTGGCTTCGACCTTGACGTTCACGGTGACCGCTCCGCCGCCGGGGTAGGAGAGGTCGTACGTTTTGGTCCCGGTTAGCGTCGTCTCCTGGTGCACCTGCGTCTTTCCATCAGGGCCGATTGTTTCCACGATGACGGCGCGGGCTGCCGCGGCGCCGGTGACAACCCACGAGACTGCGATCGTGTGGCTGCGCTCCTCGCCGCAGACGGGATTTGCCGAGGCTTCGACTCTGACCGACAGTGGTCCGCTCACCGAAGGGACCTCCTGACTCGGGGCTGCCTGTTCGGGCACGGCACAGATTTCGATCGTGTCGTACCCGGTCTCTCCAACACTGTCCACCACCATCAGTGTGATCGTGTGGCAACCCACAGGCAAGCGGGCAGTGACGCGGCGCCCCGTGGCGAAAACCGTTTTGTCGACCGACCAGATGTAGGCGTCATCGGGCAGGGTTCCGTCCTCGAGGTCGGTGGCGTCGCCCTCCAAGACGATCGGCTCGCCAGGGGCGGCGGTGGTCTCGCCGATCGGCCAGGTGATGAACGCGCGCGGCGGGTTGTTGAATACGGTGAACGGCCCGTCGGAATCATCGTAAGTGGTGTGCAGGCCGTCGGTAGCGATCACGCGGACGACTGCTCCCTCGCCGCCGGGCAGCAGTCCGGAATCCACGGTGTAGGAGTCGCCTTCGACCGACCAGGCCACCGGCCACCACGATTTCCCCTGGTTCGGCGAATAGAGGATGGTGAAGCGCAGCACATCGCCGTCGGCGTCGTGAGCGCGCCAGCGGATTGTGTGCGGGCTTCCCCACTGCTCGCCCGCTTTGGGGGTCAACACGGTCACGGTCGGCGGTGTCTTGGACGCCTCGAGCACGTCGAGGATCTCCTTTCCCTTGTACAGGACGAGCTTGCCGATCTCGCCTTTGACCGGAAGGTGGAAGTGGAAGTGCACGGTCTCATACTCCCCGCCTTCGAGATCCTGGAAGCCGATCGAGAAGGATCGTGTTAGAATCGGTTTTCCGCCGGGATCCTGCAGCTCGAGGCGGTAATCGCCGGGGGTACCATTGTCGCTCGGGATTCCGGGCTGCTGAAACGCGGGATCGAACCGGCCGGTTCCGTCCCAATCAATGGTCCCCGAGACGTAGAGGACCGATTGCACGCGTCGGAAGAGGTCGGGGAATAGCGACGGCTCGGGGAACGCAGCGAACAGGCGCCGCCATCGGTACGGCGAGATCCAGGTGGCCGGATCGACGCTGATGGAGAGACCCATGTAGGGCACTTCGGCGCGGCAGTAGGACATGAAGTCGGGGAACGAGTCCGGAACGACGGTGAAATGGCGATTCTTGTAGTCGGCGGGATAGCCGCCGGGATAGCCGCCGGGATCGGACAGCCACTCCAGGCCGTCCACCCACGGCGTTCGCGTGTCGAACCCGAATTCGTGCAGGTGATCGTCGGACCACGGCCATTCCGGGTCGGGCAGATCGCCGCCGCAGCCCCAATCCGGATCGCCGTCCTCCACGCAGCGCCCCTCGCAAGTGGGAAGGCCCAGCCGTTCGAACTCTTCCACGGTGCTGTCGCGCACGCAGACGTGCCACATGCAAGGGTCGGGGTTGCCCACGTGCCGTCCCCAGGTGGCCTCGTCCAATTCCGAGGCGCGATCGAGGTTGTGATTGATCTCGTGCGCCATGGTGAAATCGTTGTAGATCGCGTGATGGTCGATGCTGCCGGAGTAGCCGACGTTTCCAACCGCCACCAACCCTCGTCCGGGCTCAAACGGGCTCCAGGTCGGATCGGATCGGCCGCCCGGCTCGTAGATCACTCCGAAGAGCTGATCGGGGAAGGGATCGGGACGTTCGGAGCCGAGCGATTCCGCCATCACCAGACTGTCGTAGTAGTTGTTGAGCATGCCTATCGCTCCTGCCTTCAGACATCCTCCTCCCCGGCAGGGCCGCAGAATTGAGAGCGTGTCCCAGGGTAGGTTGACGTACTGCACGTCCGGGACCGGATAGACGGCCTCGAGGTAGCTTTCCATGACAGTGATGTCGTCGTCGAGCGGAAGGAATTCTCCTGCTGGCGTGATCACCTTGATTGGGATCACCCAGTAGACCGGGGCCTCCTTGGGGTGAAAGCTGATCGAGAAGGGTGTCGAGGCGTCGTGCTCGTCGCCGGAAAGGTCGCTGACGCTTGCGTGAAACTCAACCGTGTCTTGCGTCCAGCTTGCCGGAAGCAGGAAGTTGGCGGTGTCGTTCAGTCGGCCGCGGTCGATTGTCCTCGGCGCGCCTAGCAGCAACAGAGCGAGCGGTGAACCGGGAAGATCGGCACCATCTTGTGTCCCGTAGAGGCAGACGATCGCCGGTTGCGGATCGGAAGTGCCTGTAGTCTCCACGTAGACTCTCGCGACAGCGGGCTTTTCCGCGACCACGGGCAGGCTGTTCTGCCGGTCTTGGGTCGCCTGGGTGACTTCGATCGCGTACTCGAGCCTGCCCGGTTCACCGAGCGACGGAATGCGCGGCTCGATCGTCTCATCCAACCGAAGCGACGCGTGCGGATCGGTCGCTGGGATCGTTTCGGCTACCTCCTCGGGAACCGGTGCTAGGCTGATCACGATCATCTCTTCGAAGTCGAAGTAGAACCCCTCGGGAACGTCCTCGGTGAAAGCCGGATTCTGAGAGGAAACGCGGACACCCGCGTGGACGAGGTCTCCGGGCTCCGCACCGATCTCGCGCAGGTCGATCGCCAACTCCCACACGCGATGTTCTACGCAGGCGAATTTCGGATGGGTGAAGGCGCGGTAGTCGCGGCTCCGATCGGCAATGAAGCAGTCAAACCCCGCCGCGTAGCTCGAGCGCGTGGTCTCGGCGTAGCCGGATCCCTCCCCGATCACGACGGTCCCAGGCGCGATGCAGTGACGATAACGCATGTTCGCGGTACCGGGCACGAGCACGTACTCCAGGTCGGCGCTCGTCTTGGTGCCGTCTTTGTTCACGTCGAAGCCGAGGACGAAGAAGTCACCGGCAGGGTTCGATGAGACGGGATCTTCTCCGGAATCGCTCAGCACATCGACGAGAATGTACAGCCTAATCGCGTCGTTCAGCACGGTGAGAAAGCCGTGTTCGAACTCGACTCGATTGTCGATCTCCCATTCTCCGCCTTCGATCGCGCCGTCGATAGCCGGTGGCCACTCCGCGTAGGAAGCGATAATAACCTCCGGGAAGACCGGCTCCAGCGGTTCGAACGGATCAACCGGCTCCTGAGCCAACGCAACCCCCGCCAACCCTGCAGCGACGAGAAGCCATCCCACAATACCCGCAAGTCTTGAGAATCGAGCTCGCTTCATCGCACCCCTCCTTCCCTCCAGGGCATACTCACCGCACGAGAGGGCAATCCTGCTTCTTCACCTAAGATAGGAGAAGTGGTCTGTGCCGGTCAACAGGGGAAGCTGCACTCTCACGCGTCCGATCTCCGAATGGCGATTTGGTTCCGATGTCCTTCCGAACCGAAGCTAACAGTGGCAGGGGGCAACGGTTGCATCTGCCCCAAGGCGTGCGCAGAGGGTCTCTCCACGAAGTAGAAGAGATGGGATTCGCAGTGGCAATCCGATGCGCCGAAGCCCCGCATCGGCACGGAAGCGCCGGGCATTCGCGCGATGGCCTTCGCCCAAGTGTGCTCCTGCTTCTCTGTTCCCACGGTGTACCAGATCTCGATCGGCCTTGCAACATCAAGCAGGTAGTCGATGTGCCAGCGTTTGCGCTTGGTGGTGCTAACGTGGCGCGTCACCCGTGCGCAGAGTCCACCTTGGCCGAACGCGCTTCCGACGTACACGTAAGTGCCAGGATGAACGTCGAGGATTCCTAGGTGACCCACCGCGACGGACTGCTGGTACGTTGACTGGAGGAGGAGCGCGTAGGTACCACGCTCGTCAGGAATCACGACGCGATGTTTCGCATCCTCATTTCTATTCGGCGATTCGCTCCACAAGAAACGACACCGGCCGGAACCCGTCGCTGCAGCACGTCAGCGCCTTTCCCTCTCCAGCCATCCAGGGCAAGTTTGCGCCGAACATGATCATGGCCACGTCGCGCTGGATGTCGGTCCACGCCCAGTCGCACGGGAAGTCCTTGGGCTTGCCCGGCCAGTCTTCGATGACGAACTCCTGGCCTTCCGTCCACTGCTTACACGCTCCGAAGCCATCGGGATAGCGCTCCTTGTTGATGTAGCTGTCGATCAGGTCTTGGTGTAACGCCCGCTTGACAACCGTGATCTTCACCTTCGGCATGTCTTTCTCCTTCCTGTATTGGTTGTTTGGGTTGTCTCCTGTGCTGTGTGCGTACAGTGTCAAGAGATGCTCCTGTGCATGCAAGCTCGATCATCAGCTGCAAAATGAACGGCGGTCCTCTTGAGCTCTAAGGAAGCCAAGAGATCAGGAAAAGGATCGACTCCCGCTTCCTTTTGTCAGAACCGCGGTTTTGTCTCTCCCCTGGATTCATGGTTTCCTAATTGTCTGACTTTGGACAAGCCAAGCTTGCGCTACCGACAAAAAAACAGCAACGAGAAGTCAACGGCTGGTGCTTGTCTATTTAAACTGCAGGAATTCTTCAAGGGCAAGGCCTATATCCTTGGCGATTTGGCCATGCTCAGGCAATTATCACATTCTGTATGCCGACGAATTCAGCCTCAAGTGTTGGCTCGCCGTCCTCGAGAAGCATTGCGATGACTTCCCGAAGATTAGCATGGAGTTCGTCCAGCGTTGCTCCCTGGGAGTGTGCTCCTGGGAAACCTGGGACGTATCCAACATACAGGCCAGTGTCAGGACACCTCTCAACGATGGCTTGGTAGCTCTTCATTTGTAATCAACCTCCGCTGTTGAGAAACCAATGGTGAGTATACAAGAACTATCTGCTATTGCAGTAAGAAGGTAGTATAGGGCCATTTAGCCGATGTTGTTGCAAGTCGGGGTTACTCTTCGATCTTCTCCACCACGATCGTACACTCGGTCACCAGCGCGGCGATGGCCCCGATTGCGGCGAGGGTGGGCACAAGCAGCACGCCGACAATCCCGATGGTGAGTGGAATCTCGATCAGCGACTTACCCTCCTTGTTCTTGATGGTGATGCGGCGAATGTTACCTTGATGCACAAGCTTCTTCACCGTGGCGACCAGCTTCTCGCCGCTGATCGCGAATTCTTCAGTGCGAATTCTCTCCTCGGGCATTCTTGACCCCCTTCCAAGCACACTCCGGTAGATAATGACCAATGAGGAAGCAAACATGAGGCCGGAGCCTTCTGCTTGCCAACTACGTCGGATACTCTTTTGAAGCCCTTATTCCTTTGGCTTGCCTCGACGCCGCGCCGCCGCCAGTGGCGCCACAGCAACCCACAGGGCGATATTGAACAACATCGCCATCAGATAGTCGAGCGGTTGCTGATTGAAATGCGGAGCGATGACCCGTGAGAAGAGCATGAGGAAGAAGGAACTCAAGAAGAACCCGGGTATCGCTGCCAGAATCGCGAAGTAACCCCTCATCGTGTACCTCCTTTCGTGCGTAGGGACCTTTTTTAGCTTTTTCCTGCCCCCTGTTCAGGTTTGGCCAAGTAAAGCAATGGGCTTTGATCCTGTCAAGTACCTCCTCGACCACCTTGTCGTGTCATAACACGCTACCCAGCAGAAGCAGGGCGGCCACAACGGTCTTGACAACCGGACAGAGTTTCATTGGCAAAACAGGCGTTTGCGCACCGGTGAATCCGGTCCAAACAGCCGTGATGATCAGCATTGCCGCGCACGCTCGATACACAATCAGCGACGATAGCGTTCCTGTCCCACCTAGGAGCACCACTGACAGTACGAGCGCACCGATGAAGCACAGAGTGAGCCCTTCGGAGACCCACGTCATCGTGATGAGGCGCTTGCTGTCCTTTGATATCGGGCCAAACCCTTTGACGACCGATTTTGTCGGAGCGATGTGGGCAACTCCCCACAGGATGATGATCCCCGCACCAGCGAGGATGAGACTACTACCCAGCATGGGCGATCCCTCCCGTATTCATTTTGCGAGCACCCGTGCCAGCGCGAGCAGACCTGGATCGAGGGGCATCTTTCGCCCGACAACCTCGGCGAGTGGGGTGGCAGCGATCTCGCCTTTGAGCAGGCCGACTAACACCCCGTGTTCTCCTTTGGACAATCGTTCGGTTGCCGCTGCGCCCAACCTCGTGCCAAGCAGTCGGTCAAACGCACTGGGCGCTCCACCGCGCTGGACGTGTCCGAGGATCGTCACCCGCAACTCAAAGCCCAGCTGCTCCTGCTCAAAGATGCGGGCAAGTTCCGTGGCGTTATACCGCGCGCCTTCAGCCACCACCACCAAAGCATGTGGCTTTCCACGTTCGTAGGCCGCTCGAAGCTCTTTGGCTACGGCCTTGGGGTCGGTCTTAAACTCGGGGACCAAAATTGCCTCCGCGCCGCCGGCAATACCGACCATCAACGCAAGATAGCCGCAGTCACGGCCCATTACTTCGACGACGGATGCCCGATGGTGCGAGGAGGCGGTGACCTTCAACCGGTCGATCGCTTCCAGGGCAACGTTGAGCGCGGTGTCCACCCCGATCGCCATCTCCGAGCCGTAGAGATCGTTATCGATTGTTGATGCTACCCCAACTACCGGGAGCCCTCGCTGCGACAGGTGGTGGGCTCCGGCCTGCGACCCGCTTCCGCCGATGACCACCACAGCGTCGATGTCTTGCTCAGACAAGGATCGTAGCGCCTTTTGGCGGCCTTCTTCCGTCTCGAACTCGGCACAGCGGGAGCTGCCGAGCATCGTACCGCCCTGTTGGATAATTCCACCTACATCGCGCGCTCCCAGAGCCACAAAGTTACCGGCAATGAGCCCCGTATAACCGCACCGCACACCGAAGACCTCCCAACCGAATTCGAGGCCAGTCCGGACGGCGGCACGGATCGCCGCGTTCATACCCGGGGCATCGCCACCGCTGGTCAATACAGCAATCCGTTTCATGATCCCCGAGGGTTGTAACCGATCCGTTGCTTCCCGTGCAAGACGGATCGGCTCTTTTAGCAGGACCGAAGGGCCTTCTTTTCAGGCAGTGACCTTGTTCTGTGGCTAACGGCACTGGACTTGGCTTAAAATGGGGGTAAGAATAGGAGTAACGCGTGTTTCGGCGTGGAGGTGAACGATGTTTGGGAAACGGATCACGCTGTTTCGGCTACTCGGGTTTGAAGTTAAGATCGATCTAAGTTGGCTCGTCATCGCTGTTCTCATCACGTGGTCGCTCGCCCGGGCGGTCTTTCCCTCCTATTTTGAAGGATTATCCGGGACCACGTACGTGTTGATGGGCATTGTGGGGGCGTTGGGCCTGTTCACCTCCATCGTGGTGCACGAGTTTTCACACTCCCTGGTTGCGAGGCGATTTGGCCTGCCGATGAAGGGGATCACGTTGTTCATCTTCGGCGGCGTGGCGGAGATGGAAAAGGAGCCGCCGACGGCCAAGGCGGAGTTCTTCATGGCGATCGCCGGACCGGCAGCCAGTGTGATCTTGGGAGGCATCCTCTACGGCATCACCGTCTTGGGTGGCCAAAGCGGTTGGCCGGATCCCATCATTGGCGTGCTGAGCTATCTGTGGTCGATCAATCTGGTGTTGGCTGCATTCAACCTGTTGCCGGCGTTTCCTCTGGATGGGGGACGGGTCTTGCGTTCCGCCCTGTGGGGCTTTACCGGCCGACTTGCCTGGGCAACACGGATCGCATCGCTCATCGGCTCCGGATTCGGTTTTCTGCTGATCGCGATGGGCGTGGTGACGATCGTGCGGGGAGACTTCGTCGGTGGCATCTGGTGGTTTCTCATCGGGATGTTCGTGAGAAACGCCTCCCAGACTTCCTATCGACAGCTTGTGACCAAGCGGCTTTTGGAAGGCGAGCCGGTACGGCGCTTCAT
>CAZOUO010000036.1:0-19875 GCA_964582975.1 uncultured Thermotogae bacterium
CGTGCGTGAAGCACTACATGGGCGTCACCTCGGACAAGCTGACCGCGCGCCTTGGAAGCCGGGCACACAACACCATTCGCACCGGCGGCATGGGAACGGAAATGGTGCAGACGAGGTTTCCCGCTCTGAATATCCTCGACGCAATATGGGTCAATGCCATTCCCGTAGGCGGTCCAAGAACGCTGTACAGGGACGCGACACGGACCAACGTCATCGTCGCAAGCACGGATCCTGTGGCCCTTGACTACTGGGCCGCAAAGCACATCCTTATCCCTACAGCTCAAGAGAGAGGAGCGACAAACGTCACGTCAATCGATCCCGACAACACTGCCTCGCGGTCGTCTTTCGGGCGCTGGCTCAGACAATCGATAGCGCCAATTGCAGAAGCAGGCTACCAAGCCACCGTCGACGAAGCCGAAATGACTGTCCACATTTCCCAACTCTAGGTCTCGACAGATCCGCTTCGGAGAAAGGGATTCGAAGGCAACCTTCGGCGTGTGCTGAAATAATCCCGCCCAACCGACGCGAGATTCTAAAGATGTCCTCTGATTTCTTCGAGGAGTTGGTTAAATCTCCTCTTCTTTTCAATTTGACATTCACGGACCGGACGCCATACGTATATGACGCGAGCACGAGCAAACAAGCCAAGGAAGGGAGGTGCGCTATGAAGACTAGAAGCATAGTGGTTGCAGTGCTCTTGGTCGTGTTGATCGGCTTGACCGGTTGTGAGTGGTTCGTTCTGCCTGGGGCGACCATCAGCCTTGTGCCAACAGCGGGAGCGGTGCATACAACGGTGATCCTGACCGGGCAGGGATTCGGAACGACACAGGGTGATGGCATGGTCACGTTCGATACGGAGGAGGCGGCCGTTGAAACATGGAGTGACACCGCTATTGTTGTGCGCGTACCGGTTCTGGCAACGCCTGACGGATCGAGGTTGGTCACGGTGACGGTGTCCCGGGGGGGCGCAGCGATCGGGACCACGTCGTTCACTGTGTTGCGAGGGGTTCTGTTTGAGACAAACCGTGACGGAAATGCTGAGATCTACGTAATGAATCCCGACGGGTCAAGCCAAACCAACTTGAGCAACAACACGGGTTGGGACAGTTTCCCCTGTTGGTCTCCAGATGGAACACAGATTGCTTTTGTGACCACAAGGAATGGGAACGGCGAGATCTACATAATGGATGCCGATGGCTCGAGCCAAACGAATCTTACTAGCCATCCTGAAGACGATTGGTTTCCGTGCTGGTCACCCGACGGATCAAAGATAGCGTTTATGACTGATCGAGAAGGAGGTGGCCTTCCCATTCTGACGGTAGAGCCGCAGATTATACTGACGCCCTTCAACATTGAGATCTTCGTAATGAATGCAGATGGATCGGGACAGCAAAATCTCACGAACCACTCAGGATGGGACGGATGGCCGTCGTGGTCGCCAGATGGGACTAAGATCGCATTCCAGACAGATCGAGACAGCGTGGAAGACGGCATAGTGATTGAGTTGGTTCTGCCTGACTCGGATTTGGGCGACGAGGTTTATGTCATGAATGCGGACGGATCTGGACAAACCAACCTGACGAACAGCATTGGGGAGGATCGATACCCATCTTGGTCGCCAAATGGAGCCAAGATCTTGTTCCAATCGACCAGGGATGAGAATGTGGAGATCTACACGATGAATCCTGATGGCTCTGGGCAATCGCGGCTTACCAATAATTCGGCTTTGGATGACTACCCCTCGTGGTCTCCAGATGGAGGGAAGATTACCTTTCACAGTAATCGTGACGGGAATACCGAGATCTATGCGATGAATGTCGACGGATCTTTACAAACCCGGCTGACCAATGACCCTGACTGGGATTGGGGGCCAAGTTGGGCGCCAGATGGGACGAAAATCGTCTTCGAGACCTGGCGTGACGGGAATGGCGACATCTATGTGATGAACGCTGACGGCTCAGGTCGGATTCAGCTAACAAGCAACTCTGCTTGGGACAGCCACGCAGTTTGGACTGAGTCGAGGTGGTCGCCACCAGTGTAAGGCGAACTGGACGGGCCGCTGTACTTGGCAAAGCCGTATTGAAAGTTCACTAGTGGAATTAGGGATTATGTCCCCCGATTTTCCATGGTATGTGTTCACGGAATCCTGGAAATCCGCCTCGAAGAGGTGTCTGAGCGATGTCGTCTTGCCGGACTGACGAGGCCCAATCAACGCCGCCACCGGAAACTCACGCACAGCCCTTTCCAGAACAGGCTCCTGTGAGCAAGTGATGTATCGATCCATCTCGCGATCTCCTTAAATATGCAATTATGCATTTCAAATGCAAAATCGCAGGCTGCTACATGGACAGAGAGGAGATGCTTCTGACAGATCTGTCTCGAAGGCATGATGACAGAAAGAAATCTGCTGAGGTGTACCGAAATATCCCCCACATTTCCGGTCCCCGTATTCTCGTCGGACTCCGCAGGATTTCCGCTTGCCATTGCGAAATGCTATCCTTGAATGTGGAGGTGTGCCATGCGGAGGCAAGGAGTTCTTTTACTCGCGTTGGCGGCAGTGCTGTCACTTGGTTTCATGGCCCTCCCATGGGGGCCAGACGAGTTGGTAGAAAGGGGATGGATTGAGAGTTTCGATGCGGATACATCGGAGGATGGCACCATCTACGTCGCAACGACGGTATGGGGGCAACATAGAAGAGATGAGGAAGTCGACTTGGATGAGCCAGTCACCGGGAATACTTGGATTGGCCTCAGGTACTCACGCAATCAAGGGCGGAACTGGTACGTAGCTGCAACCTCGTTCACGCCAGGCATTGATCCCAGCTTCGGCAATGTCAGGGTCGTTGCGGGGAAGGAGGGCGAAAGGGAACTCGTCCACGTCTTTTACACCATTGGCACGCATCTCTTGGTTAAGAACTGGCTTGAAGGACCGGCGGGTTGGGGAGAAGGTGGCTCGACCAGTACGTCAGGCACCATCACCGACCAATGGGAACAGGCTCTCGGTGCGGGGACCTACCATGTCGCAAGATCGTACTTGCCGGGCGCCGAGCCGGGGGAGTTCTCGGATAACTACGTGCTTGTGGTCGCATACCACGAGCACAGCACCAACCAGATTTGCATCCATAGATCCCTGGATCGCGGCGAAACTTGGGACGAGGTGGCAAGGTTTTCGAGCATTCCTGGTTGGGAATTCTCATGGGACTTTGACCTTACTTTCGTGCCTCCTGGCATCTTCCTTCTCACCTATCCGAAGTACCTCACCGAACCCTACTGGGAAGGCGAATACGTTGTGCCCTCACCCCACTGGGTTGAGGGGTTTGTCTGGGCAGGAGAGGAGGACTGGATCGGCCCTTGGATGATTCGCGAAGAAGGGATGGGCGGCGACTACTTCCCACTTTTTGCGGACTACCCGCGCATCGGGGGAGCCCACAGCACTTGGAGAGACCATACAGTCGCAGTGCTGGCTACTCCTACGTTCAATCCTGACACAGGAGTGCGGAAGCTCGAGTACTGGACGTTTACCGAGCTAGGCTTCCCGAGCGACTGGAACGGGGAAACCTTGACGTACTGGGAAGGTGGAACCAGCTACACCTGCCTTGATGCTCTCTCACCGAGAAAGGAGGCCGACCAAGACATTCACGTACTCCTCTCCTGGGAGGACGAGATGTACCTCTGCTTGGCAGATGCATCGGGATCTCCTGGAGTGCCATTATCGTACCGTGAAAGAGGTATGAACGATTTCGACTACTACGAAAGCGACAACTGGCTTCTTTGTCCGAAACTCGTGCACATCGACAAGCCGCCCGTCGACTGCTTGGGCGTCGTCTACGCGCAACGTTTGGATCATGCGAATGCTGAGATTCTCGGCGTGGACGTTTACTACGACTCGAACTGCAGCATCGACCTGCAACAAATGCCACCAAGTGCGATATTCGAGATCCAGCTGGAGGAGTCGGAACATCCGTTTACTTACTCTCCTGGCACAGGGCCGCTATCCGTACAACTAGAGGCGAGTGCCATGGCAGTTTGCGAGACGACGCACAGCCACGTCCTTGAGATCTCGTGGGCAATCAGCGGGGGCGTTACCCTGCAAGATGTGAAGATCGAGATCACAGCCTCTGACGGATCGTCCTATGTCCATGACACGCGGGCAGTTAAGGGAACGGGTAGCTTCGGTCTGGCGTTCCCAGCTGGCGGCACCGTCACTGTAACCGCTACTGCCACGTCCGCATCTGGGATGGCTGCCTCTGCAAGGAGCGTTGCTCTCACTTCCTGTGAATGATGGCATTCCAGGGAGGCGGGGGCCATATCACCTATTTCTAGCCGTTTCGCTTCCTCCCAGGCTGACGCTTCGTTGTGGGACCCGGCATTTCTGTGGCCGGCTCTATGCCGCTTGGTCAGCGAAGAGGTAACTCCAGCAGACCGGGTTCGAAGGGAGGATGACAAAAAAGCCATTATGGAGGCAAACTAAGCGATACCCATACAAAACGGCGCGTGCTTTCAGAGACGTCCCTCGATTTCTGCGCAATCTAGCTCATTTCAACGGCTCGATCTTTTCAAGTGGCTCCTGGCTTTCTGCCCTGTGCCAGTTGTCAAGCAGTTCCCGCTGATGGAGAGTTGCCCATTCGATCACAAGACCGAGGGCGCGCGGAGACAATTCACCGGCAAACAACGAAAGGTGTCGGATGTCGATGAGGGCTTGCTCTTCTCCGTAGAACGCGTGAAAGTGTGGCGGGCTGTGATCATCGAAGAACATCTTGATCACAATCCCAAAGAATCTGGAGATCTCAGGCATGAACTGGCTCTTGCTTCAGGTTGGGGAAGATGTCTTCGGGTTTCTTCCCTGTAGCCTGCAAATAGAGCGCGTCGGGACACAAATCAATCTGCTCTCCCCAAACCAACTCACCCGATGAGCCGATTCGAACTTCGCGGAAGGTGTCATAAGCGTTCCACAGGGTAAATACGCCCTTTCCCGCCAAGTGGGAGAGATCGACGGTTCCCTGCGTGCCATCAGCGAACGTTAGCTCCAGCCTGTAATCCTCCAACACCTTGACCTCTGTTATTTTGTGCATCTCTCGGCTTCCTTCCCTGACCACTTTAGCACGGGTTCCTCGGCAATGCAATCGGGTATGCCAAGTACCCACAACTCCATCAAACGGCTAGAGGCAATGCCCAATCGAAACAGACAGCGAAGAGATGGCTCTAGCAGACCGAGTTAAGCCAAAGACATCGGCATAAGCGGCACGCCGTTTCAGAGATGTCCCCTGTTGTCTTCGACGAGTCACCCAGACACAGGAGTCAGCTTGTACACACGCGCTAGCTTCGCAGCGCGCTTGATGTCTCCTTGACGCAGTGCATCTCTGACATCGTCAAGCTTGTAGGCGTCATCCAAGCTGAGATAGGGAGACCAACCGTCCTCCGTCTCGATGAGGTCGACCTCCACCTCAGCCGCAAACTGCCCCTCGTGCACGAGCTTCTTTTGTTTCCTTTTGCTTGTCATTTTCTCCTCATGAAATCAGACGTCCACCGCTTCGGGTCCGGCCGGTACGCCGTCACGAGCACCGCAGGTGAAGACGCGCCTTTTGGGATACCCCACACGACATGGACTGGTCGGTGATCCCGGTCCGTCTGCAAAACCAGCACACACGGACCTTTGGGGTAGTCCGGATACTCCTCTATCGGCACCGCGTCGGAAATACCAGCAACGATATCGCGGGCAAAGATGCCCTCTTCCAGCAGCGCATCGTATCCATGCTCTGATACCCGGACCTCACTGTTACCAATTAAATCCCGAACTTGGTCGAGAATCTCGCCCATGCTACGATCTTACCGTCACCTTCTGTCGTGGACAAATGCACAGACACAAGGCCTTCTCGCCATAGAGATCATACTAGGCGTTCAACCAAAGAGCATCAGATGGTGAAAATGGTGTGCGAGGAACTTGTGCGATGATTGCGACACGTTGCAGAACAGCTTCATGCCGCGTGGACAGCGAAGAGATGACGCTGGCAGACCGGGTTCGAAGGCAAGATGACAGACAGGCTGCTATGGAGGTAAGCCGTGAGACAATCACCAGAAGCGGCGCGCGTTTTCCGAGATGTCCTTGGCCATAGAACACCAAAAGTAAAGATTTGACTCCCTTGTGTGCTCGGTTCTACCTAGCCCCGTTTGTTGTCACGCACATGTTTCACTCCTAAGATGATGCATGAATGGGGTTCTATCGCTCAACTCGCCTGAAGAAAAGGGGGGCTAGGAATGGAGAGAATATCTGAAATAGCTGCCATAGCGCTTGTGACAGCCATGCTATTGGCCGGTCTAAGCTTGATCTTAGCTGCTGAGGAAGCCATCACCCGGGTCTCCATCGATGGTGACGCGGCAGATTGGGTTAACTACGAGGTATCCGTGACCGATCCCTCAGGGGATCACCAGGGCGGAGGATTCGACATTGCTGCTGTGAGCGTGTTTGCCAACGATGAGTTTCTGTACGTGCTTGTGGAAACCCATGGGCCGCGAGAAGACTACGAACAGATTGACCTTGATATCAGGGCCGCCGGCCGTCAGTTCGTCGTGAGCTTCAGCCCTGAGGAGAGTGGACCGGGTTTCATGGGCGATGTAACCGGCGGAGCATATGAGTTCGTCGGCCAAGTCGCCGGGAGTTCTTCAGCGGCCGCGGCTGCGGTGGAATTCAGAATGCCGTTGTCCGCATTCGGTGACATCACGAAGGTAAGAGAAAACAATCTAGTATTGCTGAACGTACGACCGATGGGCGGCAAGTGCTGCAATCCACCGGGCTGGTACTCAATCGATCAGGCCAATTACACTCGTGTGTCCGTACTGGCTGAACGAGAAGCAACACGAAGCGAGAGGCTCGCGGAGTGGCTGGCTACACCATTCACCGGACCGGCAAGTGCCCCCTTTCTCATCAATGACCTCAGTCCGGCTTTGGATGGCGCGCGGGGCTTGAGTATCAACAAGGATGAAACACGAGCTTACGTCGTCTCTGAGTTCTCCGGCGCGCTGGCTTGGGTGGACATTGATCCCGCATCACCGACATTCGGCGCGGTAACGACCATCGCGAAGGATCTGTTTATTCTGAATGACGTGGCCGTCACTCGGGGAGAGATGCTTGCCTACGTATCACGAGAAGCGGGGCGAGAACCAGGACAGGGTCAGAACGTCATTACTCGAGTAGATCTGAGAACACGTCAGACGGCCACGGCCACCGATCGTATCGGGCAGCCAACCAACATCGTTCTCAGCCAGGATGAGGCAGAAGGCTACGTAGTGGATTTAGCCGGGGGGCAACCGCGCAGAGGCGGTCTGTACCGAGTCAACCTGAGAACAGGCTCCACAAAGCCTATTGCCACTGGACTCGATGAGCCGTTTGCTGTAGCGGTTAATCATGAGGAGACAGTGGCCTACGTCGCTTGTGAATGTGCTAAGGCCGGCGACTACCCTAAGGGAGATCTGCTGAGAATTGACCTGCGAACTGGGCGAGTGTCGACTGTGGCGGAAGAGGCGATCTTTGGAGCATCGGGGGTCACACTCAGTGCGGATGAAAAAATTGCCTTTGTCACCGAATTTGGGCCGGAGCCGTACCCCGGTGGAAGCTTGAGCGTCATAAACATTGACCCTTCCTCCGCCGACTATGGAAAGAAGACCGTCCTTGTCACTGGTTTGTACGGCGCGCATGATGTGAAACTCAACAAGGCTCAAGACCTTGCGTACTTCGTGGAAGTTGGCAACTCCACCCTCAAGATGATTCGTATCGACCTTTCGTTGCTCCGCTGAGTGTCTGATCGTACCAAACTTAAGGCGGGGCGCGAAGATAGCCGCAGGTCCGGCCTAGTTTTCAACCAGAGTGATTGAGAAACCTCTCCGGACCCTGACAGCGAAGAGATGACTCCGGCAGACCGGGGTTGAAGGCAGGATAAAAGAAGAGCGTCCGTAGAGGTCAGCTATGACATCTACTCGAAAAGGCGCGCGGTTTCCGGGAAGTCCCTCTGAGTCTCGCTTTTAGGAATTAAGGTTTATGTCCCCGTATTTCCCGTCATCCGACTGAGTAATTGCTTAGGCGTGATGAACTCTAGACCATAGCGCGCCGTAATTTGTGCGGAGTTTGTGGGAGTCATGATGCTGTTTACTCCCTTCCCACTCGCTCCCTTCCCAATGTCATTGCTACAAAAGAATGAAACGCCATGAGCAATTGATGTTGCCACTGCATCTGTATCCGCCCATTCCGCGATCAGTTCCGGTACCATCTGTTCTTCTGCACTCGTAAGATTGGACATGCCTTTTAGCCAGTGGTCATAACGTTTTGTGCATTTCGCTTCGCCGAGGCGCTTGAGATTCTTTATCCCAAATCCCATCTTTTCTAACTCATGAGAAATTTTCCCATTCTCATTGTTATACTTGTGAAATTCATTTTCGTCAGCGTAGCCCAGAAAATACTTATCATCCTGTAGCAAAGGACTAATTGGTCCTGCTACACGATTGCTGCGAAGAAGCCTTATGCCAAGCTCGTACGCATCTTCTAGATGATCTTTGACCATTTGGATTTCCGCAAGTGTCGTACCGTCGCTAGGCCCGATAGACATATTGAGCCGAACAACATCAGGGGCGGGACAAGATTCCTTGATCGAAATCTGCTGGGACTCCAATAGCCATTTAAGACGCTCGTCCCTGTTAATTTGCTCCAGTGTAAAGGTCGTTTCACTCAGGAACCCAGTAATATCGCCTACTTCACAAGCAGCTCGTATAGCTTGGTAAACTGCGATGTCTGGATCATCGGCGAATTTACCAGGGCTGGACACTTGTCGCCAAACATTTGAGTCGAATGTAACTTTACAGGTCATAGATCCCCTCTATGCTTTGTTGATGCCCAACACCCGCGTATCAGCCGCGGGCGCCAGCCTGTCGCGACCGGTGCGCATGCAGCGGGCGTGACAGGCAAGCACGTCGGCTGCATACGCTAGTTAGGTGCGCTGCCCCGCCAACACAGCACCTGGCGAACTCATCGTTGCACGCGATCTATGAGTGCTTCAACCACGCGTGTAGCACAACCATCAGCGTCCGCGTGTATCGCCGCCTCCGGGAAGCGCAGTACAAGGTAGCCTCTGCTTTCGAGGTAGCGCTGTCGACGGCGATCCGCTTCTTCGCGTCCTCGGAGTGAGTGCCAGTACTCGCCGTCGCATTCCACGATGATCTTGGCCCCGGGAATCAGAGCGTCCACCACGTAGAAGCCGTCAACCACCTGCTGACGCGAAAACGGAACCTTGCGGGTCTCCAGCGCCTTGTACAGCTTGGTCTCTATGGCCGTCTCTCGTGGCATGGAGTAGTGAAGGCGCCGAACCTCTATCCCGTGCTCGCGGAGAGCACGAAGCACGGTCTGGGCAGAAACTCCGTGAGCTGCGGCTATGGCAGACGCGCTCAGTCCTTCCACATCATATAGGTAGCGCAGGTCATCCTCGGAGAGCTTCAGTTTCCGGCGGCCCTTGTTCCATGCTCCGGGAGGTGTTGGCTGCGGCCTGTTAGGAGGCGGGAGACCGGCCGCCGAACACACTGCATCCCATGAACCGCCAAACCGCTGAGTTAGAGTCGAGGCACTCCCAATGGATGCTTGCTCGTTGAAGTCGGTTGTGGTAGGCGTTCTGCCAAGCACTTGAGCCAGACGCTGGAACTCACCCAGCAACTCCAGATCGGTGTAGGTGAGCCTCGCCTTGCCAGGATCGAATCCCGCGGACGAAAGAGCGCTTGTCCACCCGCCGAAGCGCTTCGCGACCGTGACCGGGGACACCTTGCTCTCGGACCGGAACTCCTCCCTGGTCGGTATCTTACCGAGGAGTCTGGCCACTCTCTTGATCTCGGATACTAAGAACTCGCGCGGGTACTTGCGTGTCACTAGTTCCTCTCACTCAATGGCGTGCAGCGATGCACACTAGCATCAGGCCGCGCTTCGTTCGGCATTCTCCATCCTGATTACTCATGTCCTCACTTCTCGTCTCTCATATTGACATCGTTATCCTTGCATGTCATCCTACAACCATGAGACTTCTCGATCAAGTTCATGAGTCGTGCCTGATCAAACACTGCTCCTCCTACTCTTCCAAGGAATTGCACGAAGTGCCATCCCACAGCAGCGGGAAGGGTTGACTTCTGAAACTACGCCTGTATACTCTGTGACCATAAAGATTTATGATTCACAGGGTCTGCTATGCCGAGGGCGTTCAAAGAGGAAGAGAGGGAGAGGATTCGCGCAAGGTTGCTGGAGGCGGGGCGTTCGTGCTTCCTGCGCTACGGCTTGAAGAAGACGACAATCGAGGACCTGACCGGTCCGGCGGGGATCGCCAAGGCGTCGTTCTACCTGTTCTTCGACAGCAAGGAGGCGCTGTTCGTCGAGATCTTCATGCAGGAGATGCCGGCGATGATGGAGCGGCTGATCGATGCCTCGTTCCAGGCGACGACCGACACCCGCGAGGCGCTGATCCGGCTGATGAAGGCGATCGTGCACGAGATCGAGACCAACGAGATGAGCCGGATGATGCTCGACGACCCCTCCGAGCTGGAGAAGCTCGCGGCCGGCCTCGACTACGCGGCGATCCTCGCGCAGAGCGCCGACCTGTTCGCGCCGCTGCTCGAGGAGGTCGCCAAGGCGCAGGCGCGCGGCGAGATCATCCCCGGCGATCCACTACAGCTCACCTACTCGCTCGGGCTGATCAAGCTCCTCCCGGTGAACCGCGACCGGATCCCGCAGGAGATGTACGACCAGCTGTTCGAGTTGGCGCCGCAGATCATCGCTGACGGCCTGACCTGTCCTGCCAAGAAGGGGGCAGCATGAATCTCACGGCTGGCCGGATCGCGTGGCGGAACCTGTGGCGGCATCCGCAGAGAACGGCGCTGATGATCGCGATCGTCGCGTTCGGAAGCTTCGTGATCGTTCTGTTCTGGGGGATGGTCGACGGGTTCATCGCCTCGATGACCGAAGCCCAGGTCTCCCTCGACCAGGGGAGCCTCCAGATCTTCGCCGCAGGCTACCGCGACGATCCGGTTCCTCAGAATGGGCTCGATCCGGACGCGCTGGCCGCCGCGCTCGCCTCGGCCGACGATCTGGACGACGCACACGCGGCGGCCCGTCTCGTCGCCTACGGGATGCTGCAGAGCGCCTACGGGTCGACGAGCATCGAGATTCGCGGGATCGACACGGCCCGGGAGCCCAACGTGACAACGGTCGACCGGTGCGTGGCCGAGGGCCGTTTCCTCGGCGACTCGGGGGAGATCCTGATCAGCCGGTACACGGCGGAACACCTCGACGTTCGCCTCGGCGAGCGCGTCGTCCTGCTCGTCCAAGGCGTCGACGGCCCGACGTCGCGGCCGCTCGTCGCCGTCGGGCTGTTCGACTCGGGACTGCAGTCACTCGACCAGTTGACGGTGCTCGTCTCGATCGACGAGGCGCGGACGATGACCGGCTATGCCGGCGCGACAAGCGTCGTCCTGTCTTTGCCCAAGGGTCGGGAAGCGCGGGCGAAGGCGTCTCTGTCGACGCAACTCGGAGAGCGGTTCGACGTCCTCACGTACCTCGATCTGAATCCGCTTTTGCGCGACATGATCCGCATCTCGGTCATCGAGATGACGCCGATGATTCTGCTCCTCGCGCTGCTCGCGGGCTTCGGCGTGGCCAACACGGCGCTCTTCTCGGTCATCGAGAGAACGCACGAGTTCGGGGTGATGATGGCCGTGGGAATGAGCCGCCGACGGATGGCGCAGATGGTCGTCACCGAGTCGATCCTGGCCTCGATCATCGGCTTCCTCGCCGGCGGCGGCGTGGGCTATTTGATCATCACCTACCTCGCCACCCACGGATGGAATCTCGGCAGTACGCTCTCGGAGATGACGAGCTCGATGGGCATGCCAACCATCCTGTACGCGTCGATCTCCGGGTGGTACTGGCTCGGGAGCTTCTCCGTCGTGATCGTCACGGGCCTGGTCGCGGCCTGGTACCCCGCCCGCCGCGTCGCCGGGCTTCAGCCAACGGTCGCGCTGCGCGAGGGATGAAGAGGCGAAGTGAAGACGAGGCAAGAAGAAGGGAGGGCTGCGATGACAAGAGTGGTGAAGCTGATGCTGATCGTCCTGTCCGCCGTTTGGGCCGTGGGCGTTGCGGGATTCGCCGACGGCCCAAACGCGGAGGAAGTCCTGGAACAGACGCGGGCCGTCTGGCAGGGAGAGAGTTTCCACGGCATCGCCGTGCTCGACGTGACCCAAGACGCGCAGACGAGCTCGTACCGATTCGAGGTCTGGACGAAGGGAGAGGACGACGCGCTCCTACGAATTCTCGAGCCGGAGGACCAACTCGGCTCGGGCTACCTGATGACGGAGGACGAGCTGTGGTACTACTCACCGGACGTTGGAACGTCGGTCAAGCTGCCGACCATCGCCCTCGGAAGCAGCGTGTTCGGCGCGGGGCCCGCGCTCGATGACCTCTTCCGATCGACGCTCTCCGAGGACTACGAGGTGACAATGACGATGGAGCCGTCGCGCTACCTGCTCACCCTCGTGCCGCGCCCCGATACGCCTGTCGTCTACGGCCGCCTCGAGATCGAGGTGAGGGCCGACTTCGTCATGCAGAAGATCGTCTACTACGACCAGCGCGGCGAGGTGCTGCAGACCGCAACGTTCAGCGATGAGGTGACGCTCGACGACCGCGTCATTCCGACGACGGTCACGATCGTCGAAGCGGACGGCGACACGACCGTGGAACGTCTGATCGATCCGCAGTTCGGCGTTGACCTCGACCCGTCCGTATTCACGCTCGAGTTCCTGGAGAGCCCGTAGATGAAGGCCGCCTTCCGACACCTGCTGCGCAATAGGCGCCGAAGCCTGCTCACGCTGATCGCCGTGATCGTTCCGGTGTTCATCCTCGTGCTGATGTACGGGATGGTCGCCGGCGAGATGCGGGGGATGTTCGACGGGGTCGTCAAGCTGCAGACCGGTCACTTCCAGATCCGCGCGACGGCGGACGGACCGGAAGGAGGGGCCCTGCCACTGATCGACGATCCCGACCGGCTCGTCGCATTGATCGACGCGACCCCTGGCATCGACCGCTACACGGTCCGCCTCGACGTACCGGCGCTCGCCGCCGCGGGAGACCACTCCCAGGGGATCCTCGTTCAGGGAGTCGACGAAGCCCGGTCCGGCGAACGCAGTCCGTTGGCCGACCTGGTGACCGACGGCCGTTATCTCGACGGCGACGGACGCTCCGCGATCATCGGCGCCGATCTCGCGCAGCTGCTCGGCCTGAGGCTCGGCGATTCGCTCGTCCTCCTCGGTGCCCATCCCGACGTCGGACTCGGCGTCGCCAAGCCGACGATCGTCGGGATCTTCACCGTGCCGGACGAGACACTGAGCCGCTCCGTCGTCGAGGTCGACCTCGCGCTGGCGCAGCAGCTCGTGCGCCGACCGCGCGCGGCCACTGCAATCGTCGGATACGTCCAGGGAGTCGACGGCCCGTGGAACGCGACGAAGATCGACGACGTCGTAGCGAGCCTGCGCGCGCGGCTCCCCGAGAGATTCGAGATCCTCGACTGGCGGGAGCTCTCCCCCGATCTTGGCCTTTACATGCGCCTCGCCCGGCCCGTCATGTCCATATTCTGCGGTATCTTCTTCGTCCTCGGCGGCCTCGTCGTTCTGAATACGCTGTATCTGTCGGTGATGGAGCGAACGAGGGAGCTCGGGATCATCATCGCGCTCGGTGCGTCCCGCCGGCGGGTTATGGGGATGGTTCAAGCGGAAGCGGCCCTGGTCGCCGTCAGCGGGGGAACGATCGGCGCGGTGAGCGGCGCCGCGCTCGTGTCGATCGTCCAGGCTCTCGGAGGGCTTCGTCTTCCCGGCTCCTACAGCGGATTCCTCAAGGCATTCGGCATGGAGCCGGTGCTGCACCTGCGGGTCACGATCCCCGAGCTTGCGATTTCGGCCGCGGCGATGACGCTCGTCGCCCTTCTCGCGGCCTGGTATCCGGCCTTCCGAGCCTCAAGATTCGAACCGATGGAGGCGATGCGATATGTCGAATAATCCGTTGATCAAGACGAACGAGCTACACAAAGTCTACAAGACCGAAGACGTAGAGACCCCGGCGTTGAACGGGGTCGACCTGGAACTACACGAGACCGAATTTACCGCCGTCGCCGGGCCGTCGGGGTCCGGTAAGTCGACGCTGCTTCACCTGCTCGGCGGGCTCGATCGGCCGACTTCCGGAGAGATTTTCCTCGATGGGACCGCGATGTCGAGCCTGTCTAAGGATCAACTCTCGCGGCTGCGTCTCACGAGGATCGGGTTCGTGTTCCAGGCTTACAATCTGATTCCGGTTCTCACCGTGCTCGAAAACACGGCCTTTGTGTTAGAGCTGCAGGGCGTCTTACGCAGCGAACGGGTGCGACGGGCACGGAAGATCCTAGCTGAACTAGAGATAGAGCAATACGCAAATCATTTTCCAAGCCGCATTTCGGGCGGGGAACAACAACGTGTGGCCGTCGCCCGAGCCGTTGTGGCCGAGCCATCGATCGTGTTGGCCGACGAGCCGACGGCGAACCTGGACAGCGCGATGAGCCTCGAACTGATCGATCTGATGCGACGGCTGAACGAAGACAAGGGCGCGACGTTCCTGTTCGCCACGCACGATTCCCGCCTGCTCGATCGCGTCAGTCGCCTCATCACCCTCGTCGACGGTCGCATCGCCGATGACGAACGCCGCTAGACGGTTTCACCGGTAGACTCCTCGGGCGGATCGACCGCAGATGCTGCAGATGCCGGCGTCCCGGCGGCGAAGGTAGCCTGTCCTTGCGCGTTCTCTTCGATGTGGAGGAGGGCCGGTGTGAAGAAGCCGACTAAACCCACCACGGCGCAAAGGATGCCGGCGGTGACGTACCACACTTGCAAGCCGATCCAATCGCTCACCGGGCCGGCCGCCAGCAATCCGATTGGGGAGGTGATCAGCAAGAGGCTGCTCATCACCGAGAACACCCGGCCCTGCACCTCCGGGGCGACGGTCGCCTGCAGGATCGCCATGATTGGGCCATCGATCATCGGAACCACCAATCCGACAACGGTCATGGTCGCCAACGCCATCCAAAACGCCGCGCTCGGGGCAAAGCCGAGCCAAACCAGTGCGACGCCGAGGATCCCCATACCCACGAGCACGGTGAGGATCCGCCGCCGAAATCCTCCCCATGCGCTTAAGGCGAGGCCACCGACCAGCATCCCTGCTCCAGCGAGGGCTTCGAGCAGCCCCAGGTGCGAGGCCTCACCACCGAAGTGCTTGCGCACCAGAAGCGGCAACAACGAGAACGCTGGGGTCAGTGCGACCTTGACAATCATTGCCGCGCCGATCAGGAACATTAGCCCTCGCCAGCCGCCAATGTAGCGCAACGCCCATCGGATATCCGCCCAGACCGAGGGTTTTTTTTCTCCCTCGGTGCCGGCCAGGATGCGTCGTGGCTGCGGGATGGCGATGAAAACCAGTGGCACCACGGCGAACAGCGCCGTGCCCACGTCGACGAGCATCACCCCGTGCAGTGGGAGGATCGAGACCAGGAGTGCGCCCAACGCCGGACCGATGATCGCTAAGCCGCCGTTCATCGCCTGGTTCAGACCGGCGACCCGCGACAGGTGCAGCTTGGGGACCATCATCGTGGTCGACGCGCTCATCGCCGGCCAGTGGAACCCCTCGCCGACCGACCGGGCGATCATCACGACGTAGACGTGCCAAACCTGCATCGACCCGCTCCAAAAGAGATACGCGAGCCACAGCGAGACCAGCGCGATGAAGCTATCTGCCACCATCATCACGGTGCGTCGGTTCCACCGATCCACGTAAGCGCCGATGATCGGGCCCAACAGGATCTGTGGAATGAGAGCGACTAAGGTTGCCGAGGCAAGCACGGTCGCCGATCCAGTCGTGATCGTCAGCCACCACACGAGCGCAAATTGGGCAGCGCGACTGCCGACAAGAGACAGCTGCTGCCCGGTCCAAATTGTGAAAAAGGGAGCCTTCCACCCCTGATACGACTCTGCCATATGCTTAACCTATTTCTAGAGGGACAACCTTATCCGGTCGGGCTCTCCACCGCCACCTGCTCCTGCAGGAGCGCTTGTACGGCGTGGGAAGTGAACGGTCCGCCATGGGCGGCGTAGAATTGGGTGATGCCTCGATCGAGCAGCAGGCCAAGGCTTCGTCGCACTTCACCCGCATCGTCGGCGAAGAACGGAAGGTGCGGCGTGCGCCAGTGAAAGGGTCTGCCCATCACCAGATCGCCGACGGCCGCCGCGCCGCCTTCGAGGAGGACGGAGATCGAGCCGGGAGTGTGCCCGGGTGTGGGGAGGATCGTCCCTCGCACTCCATATCCAGCAAGATCAAACTCATCATCGATTAGGACGCCCGGCTCGATACCGGGCAGCGGTCTCTGAAGGCGCAGCAGCGGTGCGATGACCCGTCCAAGCACGCTGGGCGACCGAAGAGCGGCATTGGTACCCGTGCGCAGCGCATCAGCATCGCCGGTGTGGATTGCCACGGGCGCGCTGGTGTGCTCCTTGAGCGCAAAGAGGCTGCCGACGTGGTCGAGGTGGGCGTGGGTGATCACAATGAGCGCAAGCTCACTGGGAGCAATGTTCGCCCGTCGAAGGTGCTCCAATATACGTTTTCCATTCCCGGGCATGCCGCAGTCGATGAGGATCGGCCTAGTGTCCCTGACCACATACGCGGTCGTGCGTCCAAGACGAAGCGGTCCAATCGTTTGAGACATCGGATCCTTCCTTTCCTACGAGCGCTGCCAGAGAGTCTAGCTGGTCCCTCTCTCATCGCCAATGCTCGCCAACTCACTCCCCTGATTTTTGTACCTATTGAGATCTTTCACGCCACCGAAGTGCATCCGTTGTTCCCCCTGGAGTGCGGAACAGGAGGTAATGGATCGCAAGTCCAGCAGCAAAGCCCACCGCCATGTTGGCGAAGACCGAGCCGAGCACGGTTGCGGCAGCGGGAACGAGCGCGAGGTCAAAACGAAGCTCTCGGCCGAAAGCTACCAACTGAAGCCCGACCAAGACCATCATCGCACCGAGAATCGCCGACGGGAAAGAGGCAAAGAGTGTCGCGATCCCACCGGCGAGAGCCAAACCGAGGCCGATCTCGATCGCGCCCTCAAGCAGATTCGCCCCACCTGTTCGCGCGCCGTAGAAGTATTGGGAGGCAAGTCCGCCGGCACCGTGGCAGAGCGGCATCCCGCCGAAGAACGGTAGGATCACGTTCATCGCGCTCATGGAGAACGAGAGCTGGCGCTCCGTGACCCGCCGCTGCGGCCAGTAACGAGAGATAAGCGTAGCGGTGGCGATTACCGCGTTGGTTGCACTTAACGGAATCTGAGCCAGACCACCGTCCCGCAACGCCGGCCAGACTTCATTCAGCCGGATCATCGTCAGCGGGGGAAGTCGCAGGCCTATAGGGCCGAGCCCGTTTAGCTGCCCTTTGATAGCCATGAGAATAAGACCGAGTGCCACGAGCACCAGCGCCGCCGGCGCGTAGCGGTTCTCCCGCAGCACAATTACAATGGCCACCGCCGCAAGCCCAAGCGGCCATTGGGGCTCGATCAGCTTGACGCCCTGGACCGCTAGCAGCACCCCCAATGAAAGTTGGATTCCCCGTACTACGCTGTTCGGCGTCCATCGCGCGACAACCGTCATCGCACCGGCCGCCCCCATCAGCAACCAGACAACCCCCATGATCAGACCGGCGGTGTAGATCTTCTCCGGAGTCCAGGCACCCGCGATTGCCATTGCCGCGAGCACTTTCATCGGTTCGATCGGCATGGGGAGACGAAAGATTAAGCCGGTGGCAATGTTTGCCCCTCCCATTAGGACCAATAAACCAGCGGGGTTCAGGCCGCAGACGGTGATGTATCCAATGGCAAGCGGTAATAGGGTACCGAAGTCTCCCATCGAGCCCGCGAGCTCACGCAGATTGAACTCAAATGAACGAAACCGCATAATCCTCCCACGAAGGGCAAGATTCACTGTAGCCATCCGGGTGCTCACGTCAAGCTGCTGTGCGGTATCCGGAAGACGGACAGCCGTTCTTTTGCATTCGCACGGCGGAAATCCTAAACAATTGTTCTTAAGAACAAGCACTGAGGTAGATAGAACGGTCCTGTTCTGATGGAGGTGTTCCAAAGTGCCGGCTCAAGATTTGACGGTCAGGGTCATCGAGGTCAAAGGCCACTGCCCCGTCTACCAGGTAGGGGATAACTTTTGCATTTTGGAAGGTTGGAAGCTGCACGCACAGCGGCCGATTTGCCTGCACGCGCTCTCCTCCATCATGCCGTACTACGTGGCGCTCAGTCGGGGGATACCGCCTTCCGAGCTCGGCCTAGGGGACGCGGAGACGGCGACCGTGCAGTGCCTCGACCCCTGCGAGCGGACCGGTGGTGGGACGGTCATCTTCGCCATCCAGAGGGTGAAAGAATCCCGGAAAGCCTAGGGTGTTAGATCTTCCGCTCAGCGAGCGCCGTGGCAAGCTGTTCTGCACAGACAAACTGAATCGTGGCAATGCCCACAGACTCCGCAGCGCGGACGTTTTTCTCTTGGTCGTCGATGAGTAGGCACTCCTGAGGACGTCGGTCAATCGCGACCAGGACCTTGCGGAATGCCTTCGGTTCGTCCTTTGTATGGCCGAGCTCAAACGAGAAGAAGGCGCGCTCAAACCGCGCCAGAAACGGATGGACCGTGTGCACGTAGGAAACCCACTCGCGGGCGTAGTCGGAATGCAGAATCAGTTGATACCGCTCCTGCAGTGCATCGAGGATCGGCTCCATTCCCGGGACACGTCGTCGAAGATTTGCACGGATGATCCGCTTCAGCTCCTCCAGCGGAAGGGACCAACCCTGTCGGCCAAGGATTCCCTGCAGATATTCATTCTCTGTGATCCGGCCGCAGCAGAAGTCCTTGAGAGGACGACCGGCAAACGCCTGCAAAATCCCGTCTTCCCCAACTGCCAGGTGCCTGGAAACAGGGCCCTCGATGCCGTACAAGCCGCCGGCTAACACCTCACCGAGGTCAAAGAGAATGGTTCGAATCGTTCGTTCCACGTTCATCGTCGCTTCTTAAGCCGAGAGCCATTTCTTCTCTCAGGACCTGGATTTCCGTCTTGTGCACTTCTTTGCGCAACGCCGAATGGCAACACTCAAGCGACGGACACCCTCTGTAATCTGATCCTCTGAAAGTTCAGCGAAATCGAGTCTCAGATGGCGTTCGCCACCAACACCCTCGTGGAAGAAGTCACTCCCTGGGATGATCCGCACGCCCTCTTCCAATGCTTCCTCCAGCACGCGCTCACTCAGCAGACCTTCTCTCAACTGCGCCCAAATGAAGAACCCCCCTTCTGGCTTCTTCCATTGTAGAAGGCCGCCACAGTAGGTCGACAGCGCAGCACCCATTGCGTCTCGCCGACAGGCTAACCGATTCCGAAGAACCTTCAGCCGGTCCGGTTCAGTTCCCAGCAATCTGTAGACCGCCCATTGCCCCATCGCTCCAATCCCGGTGTCGACGATCCACTTGAGTGGAACCAGCTTCTGTCTTACGCGGGGGGGCATAATGAGCCAGGCCACCCGCATTCCGGGATAAATCGCCGTTGCGGCGCCGAACACGTAAAGAACGTGGTTTTGCGTATCGAGCGCGCGCAGCGTAGGAAGCGTTCTTCCCTCGTAGCGGAAAGGGCTGTAGGGATCGTACTCGAGGATGGGAACTTGATACTGGTGTGCAAGCGCAACCAAGGCCTTTCGTTGCGCAAGGGACATGGGTGCCGGTGTGGGGTGTTGAAACGTCGGACACACGAAGATGAGC
>CAZOUO010000037.1:0-18872 GCA_964582975.1 uncultured Thermotogae bacterium
CGCGAACATCGTCACGAGGAGGCCTGAAGTGTCAACACCATTCCGGAACTGGACAGACTAGCTTCGGTTAGACTTTCGTGCGACTCACGCTTACTTCAGCGCTTCCATTCCCGCAAACTCGCGGTACGGGGAGAGGATGTCGAGGAACTCCTGGTCCTTTTCGTCCAGCTTGTCCTGGGTGACCATGCGGGCGAGCAGCTCGCCCAAGCCGGGGCCAAGCATGAACCCCTGGCCGCACATGCCGATCGCCACGAGATACCCTTCTATCTCGCGTGACCAGCCGACAAGCGGCGAGCCGTCCGGAGACATCGGATAGAGACCGCGCCAGGTGCGGCGCACGCGAATGTTTGCAAGCCGCGGCATCAGATCGACCATGCGGCGGGCGACCATCGGCAGAAAGACGCTCGTCTCGCGACGGTCGTCACCCCAAATGTTGGGGCTCGGGGTGATGCAGAAGACAACCTGACCGGTGGCGAGCTGGAAGTAGTAGTAGTTGGCCGATCCCGGCGCGGGCCGAATGTCGACGACCATCGGATTCAAGAAATGAGCGACCGGCTCGGTGATCCCACCTTCGTGGGAGTCCGGCCGCACCGGATGATCGAGCCCGATCAGCCCGCCAACCTGCTTGGCCCATGGGCCACCGGCGTTGATCACCACTGGAGTCCCGTAGCGTCCCTTCGACGTCGCGACGCCCTGAATGCAATCATCGTTGACTAGGATCTTCGTGACAGTCTCGTTGAACCGGAACGTCGCCCCGGCACGCTTGGCCTCGTCGTAAAGCGCGTGACCCAATAGCAGCGTCGAGCAGTGGCCGTCCTCCGGGGAGAAGGTGCCGCCGATGAGGCCGTCGCGGTTGAGGTCGGGGATGATCGTTAGGATGTCGTCCTTGTCGTGCCAATCGATGTTCAGGCCGTAGGCGTGCTGGACGCCGAGCAGATCTTTCAGCGTCTTTTCCTCCTCGTCACGGTAGGCGACGAAGGAGTAGCCGCCGGTAGTCCACTCGATGTTGTGCCCGTAGGTCTCCTTCCAGGTTTTCACGATTTCAACGGTCCTCAAACAGAGGCGGATCTTGGCCGGATCGGAGTGGGTGGCGCGGATGCCGCCGATCGCTGCCTTGTTCGAGCCTTGACCGGAGCTGGCGAACTGATCGAGGACCAGCACCTTCACCCCGGCCTGGGCCATTGCCATCGCGGAAGGAACGCCGACGCTGCCGGCACCAATGATGACGACGTCGTAGGAAGACCCGTTAGCCATTGGCCACCTCCTTGACGCCGGCGAAGGTGCCGAGCGGCACCTCGACAAAGAGAGGCCGTTGGACGTTCTCGGTGACCTCCTCAGGCGGAATCCCCTCCTCGCGAAACAGCCGCTGGATCAACGCGGCGCAGGTCTTCGCGCCACAGGCCCCCATCCCAGCGCGGGTTACGGCCTTGATCTCGTTCATGTCGCGATACCCTTCACGGATCAACGCGCGGATCTCACCAGCAGTCACCCGCTCGCAGCGGCAGACGATGGTGTCGTCGGTCAGCCGCTCGAGCGCCTCCGGCATGGGTTCCGAAATCCACGGTTCCTGTACGCGAATCCCCGCGATTCGCTTGGCATAGACCTTAAGCGCTTTCACCTTGACGATGACGGTGCGGTCGTTTCGCTCGATTGCACGAACGCTTTCCACCGGCACGTCGCCGAGCACCTCGCCCTGCACATCGAGGACGGTCACCGTGTCCCCCGCCTTGATGCTCTCCTTGGAGAATTCGTAGGCAATGGTCACGACGGGCATCTCGGCATCCTTGCGGTAGTCGACCAACGTCACCGCCAGGCCTGGGCAGATGGTGACGCACCGCTCACAACCGACGCATTCTTTTTCCACGTGTGGACCGAGGAACTCCGGAAGTTTCCGAATGTCCTCCTCGTCGATGTGAATCAGCCCCTGAGGACAGACCGAGGTGCAGGGGTTGCAGGGGATCTCCTGCGCGCAATGAAAGACCGGGAACACGCCCTCTTCGTCACTGGGGATCGCTTCCTCGGTGGTCTTTCCAGGAGGACTTTTCAGAACCTCGGCGGTGCGGCTCCAATCCTCGGGGATCTTGCCGGTTTCGACCCCCAACGCTTTTGCCACCTCCACGCCTTTGATCTTGCCGGTGAACATCGCTGCCGAGGCCTCGGCTACCTCCTGCGCGTCGCCTGCGGCGAACGTGGGGATCCCGTACTCTTTGCCCTTACGCACGAACTCATCGACGGGATCAAGTCCCACCGCGATGAGGACGGTGTCGCAGGCGAAGGACTTCTCCGTACCCGGGAGCGGTTGGAAACGGTCGTCGACCTGGGCGATTGTGACGGATTCCACCTCGGTCTCGCCGTTAGCACTGAGGATGGTGTGCGAGGTATAAATCGGCACGCCCATCCGCACCAGCTTGTCCTTGTGAACCTTGTAGCCGCCGCACTCCGGCAGCGCCTCCACCAGGCCGACCACCTCGATACCGGCCTGAAGCGCGTGATACCCGGCGATCAACCCGACGTTGCCGCCGCCGACGATGAACAGGCGGCCAGCGGCCTTGACCAAATCGCGGTTGACCAGCGTCTGGAACGCGCCGGCACCGTACACACCGGGTAGGGTATTTCCCTTGAACACGAGCGACTTCTCCCGCGCCCCTGTCGCCACGAGCAGCGCTTGCGGCTTGATCAGCGTGTAGGTCTCGCCGTCGCGGAGGATGCCCACCTGCTGGTCGCTGAAAACGGCCACCGCCGTGCTGTCAAGCCAGATCTCCACGCAGTCGAACGCGCGAAGATCCTTCTCCAACCGGGTGGCGATATCGATGCCGCGAGTGCCGGCGTAGACAGCGTTAATCGAGCCAAAGAAGCGGTGCGTCTGGAGCACCAGCTTTCCGCCGAGGCGGTGCTTATCGTCGATGAGCAGCGTCTCGATCCCCCGCTGTCCAAGCTGAATCGCCGCCGACATTCCAGCCGGACCGCCGCCGATGATCAACACCGGCACCTCAAGGGTCTCCGTCTCGTGCAGCGGTGGCGCTTCCTCCACCTTGGGCAACGTTGGCAACCCATCGAGCGGCTCGACGCGCATCTGCGGCTCCACCGGCGTCATACAAGACTTGACCGGCTTGCCATTGGCGACAACTAAACACTGGGCACATTGCCCGTTGGCGCAAAAGATGCCCTGCGGCGCGCCGTCTTTCGGATGATGCCCGAAGATCCGCACGCCATTGGCGAACAGGGCCGAGGAAATCGTTTCGCCTTGTTGGGCGATAAGTTTCTTTTCTTGCCAATAGAACGCCACGGACTCCCGTAGTTCGACCGGCAAAATGGGGTGCGTCTCAATCCGCATTGTAGATCGGCTACTCATTCTTTCGCGTGGTCTTTTTGCGACTTCTTTTAGCGCGTCTTCGCTTTGCACTAGGCGAAAACTGTAGCTGCTTATCCCTCGATCAGTTTCTCCACCGGAACATAATCGCGATCGTAGCCGAAATAGCGCGGGCCGAAGGTCTTGATGCCCAGTTCCGTTCGCATGCGTTCGTGGGCGGGGATCAACACCACCGCGCCGCGATATCCGTACCGGACAATGTCGGTCCGAATCGGCTCGCCGGTTGCCGGGTCAAGGATGCAGATCAGATCCGGCGGCATGCAGTGGACTTCGCCATCGATCTCTAACACCAGCCATTCGTTCTGAAAGTCGAGCGTTGCCGTCTGCCCCTTGTAGACCTCGATCCCCTCCATGGTGATCCGGCCAAGGGAGAATCCTTTCGTCTTTTCCGCGCCGAATTCTCTGTTGATGTCCACGATCTTTCCCTGAAAGGCAAGGTAACCCTTGGTGAGCCCAATGACCTCCTTGATCGGATCGAGATGCTTGCGGCGAGCGGCAAAGACTCTCCGCCCCAGGTCCCACGCCAGCGAAATGGAATGAAGGATCGCCGTGTCTTTGAGCTGGCGACCGGTCATGGGATACCCCGCGATCCAGGAGATGCCTCCATAAGCCATGGCCGCATTGCGGATTATTCGCTCGGCAAGATGGGCGTCCTGCGTGTCCGCGATGGTCACGTGCCCCTTCTCGTCCGCTGCCGCCGTGGGCGAGGGCGATACGCCGTGGATGTAGAACGAGGTCATCTGAAGCTCGGGAAAGGCACGACCCATGCCATCGGCGTCGATCACCGGGACGCCAACCGCTCCAGCGACCGCCATCGGCACTGGCGTGTTTACCCCTCCGGCCTCAGGGGGTACCACCGCTTGCACCGGTTTTCCCATGTAGTGGCGGAGTTTCTCGTAGCACCAGAAGAGTTCCCGACCATTCGGCGGCTTCTCGGTGAGGACCAACGCTGCGCCAAGGCACCCGGCAATGGTGGCCAGCGCCTCATTGGGCATCGCCTCGGGATCGACCATCAGGATCTCCTTGCCCTGCTCCACCACGTCGTAGGCCCAAAGCAGGCCGATCTCAGGGTCGCCTCCTCCACCTGTGGCGAGAATCGACGCCCCGAGCGTAATCTCAGCCAGGGCTTGCTTGTCGATGGCCCGGAACTCCTTGACTCCCCATTCGTCTAAGATATCTCTCACACCCACGGTTTACGCCTTTCCCACCAGATCGCGCGGCGCAGCGGTCAATACCTCGCAGCCACTCTCGGTTACGAGCACCATATCCTCCACCCGCGCCGCCCCCACACCGGGCACATAAATCCCCGGCTCTATCGTGGTGATCATGCCCGGCTCCAAGACCATGTCCACTCCCCGATCCAAAATCGGGGGCTCGTGCGTGGACACTCCCACCCCGTGCCCAGTGAGATGGGGGAAGTAGTCCCCAAACCCCTCCTGTTCGATGACTCGCCGAGCCACTGCGTCCACCTCGCCTGCGGGAATCCATGGACGGACAGCGTCTATGGCCGCCTGCTGAGCCTTCCACGCGACACGGAAGAGCCGTTGCTGTTCGTCCGAAACGTGCCCCACCGAAAACGTGCGGGTGAGATCAGAGCAGTACCCCTCGTAGACAGCACCCAGGTCAAGGAGAACCAGTTCTCCCTCCTTTAAGGGTTTGTCAGAGGCCACCCGCTGCGGGAGCCAGGCGTTTTCCCCCGACATCACAAACGGCTCGAAGGAAGCCCCTTCCGCGGTTTCCAGTCGAATGAGGTACTCCACCTTGCCCACAAGCTCCGCTTCGGTAACACCGGGCTTAACCTCTTGTAGAACCTGCTCCGTGACCCGGTCGGCGATACGCGCAGCCTGTCGGATGCAAGCGATCTCTTCCTCGGATTTGACCAATCGCTGCTTTGTTGTGATCTTCCGAACATCCACAAACTCAAGCCCCGATCCTCCTAGCTGCCTTAGGTGCTCCGCTTGATGTGTGGTCAGGGCATCGGTCTCCACTCCAACGCGCTTCAATGAATCTTTGAACAAGGGACCAAGCGCCGACAGATAGTTCGAGGTGTCCTCTACAAAGGGGATCACGCACTCGATCCAGCAGTCCCGCTTCGCTCGCGCAAGATCCAGTTGGGCCACGATGTAAGTGGGAGCTCCGTCGGGGGACACTGCCAGAATCGAGCTCACCACTCGATTCAGCTGAAAGCCTGTGAAGTATTGGATATTGTCGCGGTCGAACAGTAAAACAAGATCAAGGTCCTGTCCGACGATTTGCTCGGCCAATACGTTCAGTCGATTCCGGTAATCCAGAGGGTTACAGGGCATCGCGGACCGTTTGCTCATGCTCGGGGTTAACCAGATACACCTTCTTGGGAACACGGGACTCGACACTCGAATCGGCCTGGCTGGAGAGTTCGAGGACCACCATCTTTTCCGTCAAGGTATGAAGCGCAGTGTCCAATTCCTCAGATGAAAGACCGACGACTCCCTCCAAGACCTGGTGCTCGATGTACGGCGTCTCGATGATCGCCTTGAGCACAGGACGGGTACCAGGAGTCGCTTCAATCAATGCTTTCACATCAACGCTCATCGATTCCCTCCTCAATCGTTCAGTTTCTCAACCGGCACGTAATCGTGATCATAGCTGAAGCGACGCGGGCCGAACATCTCGATTCCCTTTGGCGTTCGCATTCTTTCGTGAGCGGGAATGAGGACGATCGTCCCTCGGTAGCCGTACTTCATGATGTCGGTGCGGATCGGTTCACCCGTCTCCGAATCGAGGATCGCTATCAGATCGGGGGGCAAGCAGCGAACTTTCCCGTCCACGCGGAGGTTGAGCCATTCGTTTTGGAAATCAAGCTCGGCGGTGCTCCCTCTGGACTCCTCAATCCCCTCCATAAGAATTTTTCCGAGGGTAAATCCTTTGCTGGTCTCCGAGCCGAACTCCCGGTGAATGTCGACAATCTTTCCTCGGAATACTCGAAATCCTTCGACTTGCCTCTCCTTGTGCAGACTGGAAAGAAGTTCTTCAATCGGATCGAGGTGCTCCCGCCGGGCGCGCATCACCGCTTTGCCAACGGCCCAGGCAATGCTCTGAGAATTGATGATGGATGCGTCCTTAACCTCGCGACCGGTCATGGGATAGGTGGCAATCCATGAGATTCCGCCGTAAGCCATGGCCGCTCGCCGCGCCAGGGTCTCAGCTAAGACATCGTCATCTCCGGTGTCGATCACTGTCACGTTCTGGCGATCATCCACCGAAACGGTGGGAGAGGCGTGGACTCCGTGGGTGACCCACGAGGTCATCTGCAGCTCAGGAAAAGCACGATTCATGCCGTCAACATCGATGACCGGAACCCCTAGCTCGCCGGCGGCAGCGTACGCGACCGGCGAGTTCACCCCGCCGCATTCAATCGGGATCGTCGCCTGGACCGGCCGGCCCAGATATTTTTCAAGCCGTTGCATCGCCAGGTTGAGGACCTCTCCCCTTGGAGGCTTTTCCGTGAGGACAAGCGCGGCTCCCAAACAGGCGGGACTCGCCGTTTGAACCTCATCGGGAACGTCCATGGGGTCGATCATGATGATTTCCTTGCCCTCATCGATCACCTTGTAGGTCCAAAGGAGCCCTATTTCCGGATCACCTCCACCCCCAGTCGCAAGGATCGAGGCCCCCAGCGTGATCTCTTCGATCGCTTCTCTGTCAATGATCTGATACTTGTCGGCGCCCCATTCCGCCAAGATCCGCCGCGCGTCCATCTTTTTCCCTTTCATTGCAGGATCTTGCCTTTCACCCGCACCCGGATCTTCTCGCGCTTTCCCGGCATGTACGTAAAGGGGATCTCCTCAACGTCCATGACCTCCACCGTTTCCCGGATGGCACCAGCAGCATGCGCGTTGTCTTTTGCTTGCTCCGTCACACGCGCGATGGCCTCGTCCCGATCTTCTTGCTCCAAGTCAACCACTCCCTCGGCGCAGGCTCCGATTTCAGCGATGGTCGTACCCACCGCACCACCCACTTCGAAATGGTCCGGACTCAGCACCTCGGAAACCCCTGAAATTCCTTCTTTGGGGACCACCATCGCGCCGCCGCCAATGAAGATGGCCGGTACCGGCTCAGCGGTCGTCTTCATCTTGTCGACCGCTTCTTCAACCGTGGCCCCGACCGCGGCCCAAGCGTTCTCCACCAGCTTCTTGGGCAGAGCCTTCACTTCTTCTGCCCGGGTGGCAAAATCCGTTTTGAAAACGTCGAGTTTCTGCTGGAGTTTACCCAGAGCAACGGCCGCATCGTGAACCGTGAGAAGCGGTCCGCCGAAAGACTTGGCCAGCCGAACGAGGTTATATCCAACGCTCTCGGGCCCGAGGGCGTTAACCTCCACGTCCTGGTGCTTGACGATCGTTCCACCGCCCAGAGCGATCGAAAGGAGATCCGGACAGCGAATGTTTGTCTTGACACCTCCAATGTTGACCGTAATAGAGGATTCACGGGGGAAGCCCTTGACGATATAAGCCACGTCAGTGGACGTTCCACCGATATCCACCACCACCCCGTCCTCGATCCCCGAAAGATAGACCGACCCTCTCACGCTGGCCGCCGGGCCAGAGGCCACGGTGAAGATCGGGTAATCCACCGCATAATCGGCAGACATCACGCTGCCGTCGTTCTGGACAATGAATAGAGGGGCACTGATCCCCCGCTCCTTGGTCGCATCCTTCAACGAGTTCACGGCCCGTTGCATCACGGTGATCACCGACGCGTTTAGGATGGTCGAGTTTTCTCGCTCAAGGAGCGAGATGGTGGCAATACGATGGGAAAGGGTGATGTGGACCTCGTCGCCCAGGATTTCTCCGACGATCTTGGCCGCCCGTTCCTCGTGATCTGGAAGGATGGGTGAGAAGACTCCAGTGATCGCGACCGAGTCCACGTTTCCCCTCATCGACTGACAAGCTTGCCCGATTGCCTTCTCGTCCAATGGAACAATGTCGCGGCCGTCGTACTCGGATCCCCCGCGGATGATGTGGACAAACTCTGGCCCGCTGATCGCGGCCTTCAGATTCTCTGGCCATCCGGTGAGAGGCGGAATAGCCGTGGTGGCCGGTGCGCCCAATCGAAAGATCCCCACCTTGTTCAAACTTCTCCGCTCGATGATCGCGTTTGTTGTATGGGTGGTTCCCAACGAGACCATGGCAATCGCAGCGGGATCGATGCTGGATTGCGTCAGAATCTCATCGAGCGCGTTGATGATTCCACCGGTGACGTCTTGGGTCGTGAGGGCTTTGGCCTTGGCCAACACCTCGCGGCCTCCCATCAGCACGCCGTCGGTGAAGGTCCCCCCGACATCGAACCCGATCCGCAGCTGCCCTGCCATGTTCAATCGCTCCTTTCTAAGTCCAGATACCCTCAAACCCATACTGCTTCTCGAGGTTCCACTTCGCGATCTCCTCTTTGGATGGACTCTCGTAGCCGTAGCGCTTGCTCTGTGACCAGCCAAAACGGGTTTTCATCTCAATCAGAAATTCGGCATATTTCAACGGAGCGAGAATCGCATCGATCACCGGCACCCCAATATCCTCTTGGAGCTCCTTGTAGAAGCCGAATTGCGCCGTGCACCCCAAGATGATCACCTCGGCCATGTCGTTCTCCACTGCCTGTTGGGCAGCTTCTTTCAACCGTCGCGCTGTGTCGGCAAGATCCTTCTGAAAATCATAGACACCCAGATCGACCGATCTGAATGAGGCAAGACGCTCTTCGAATCCGTAGTTGACCACGTTTTCGTGCATCTTCGGGATCCACTTCTTCCTTCCCACGATAATCGAGAAGCGATGCCCAAGGGTCGCCGCGATGTGGAGAGAAGCTTCAGCCGGCGCCGTCACGACAAGCCGTTCTGTAATCTCCCGTGCCTCTCGCAGGCCGGGGTCATAAAAGCAGCCGATCACCGCCGCATCGTAGCCTTCTTTCTCTCCCTGTTTGACTCGGTGCAGCGTATCCGCAAGGATCAACGCCTCGTAATAGTGGTACTCAAGATGCAGTGGTCCCCGTTGCAGAGAAACGACGTTTATTTCTGTCTCAGTCTGCTTGCCGGTCTCAAGAAACGTCTGGATAGGTTGATCGAAATCGTCCGATCCGATTGGATTGATCCACAAGATACGGCTTTTCATGCCGTCACTCCTTTGCTCCGTATTGCGCGTCGAGACCCCAGGCCTGGATTTCCGCTTCGGGCGGACTTTCGTATCCGTAGACCTTGCTGTGCCCCCAGCCGAACCGTTGCCTCAATTCAAGCAAAAACTCGGCGTACTTGAATGCAGCAAGGATCGCATCGATAACCGGGACGCCGAGGTATCCTTGCAGTTCTTTGTAGAACCCAAACTGGATGGTACAGCCGAGGATGACCACCTCGGCTCGATCCTGTTCCACCGCCTCTTTGGCCGCTGCCTTCAATCGCTTGGCGGTCTGTGCCTCGTCCCGATGAAAATCGTGGACCCCCAGACCGACAGACTTGAAGGAGGCGAGCTTTTCTTTGAAGCCATAATTGACCACGTTCTCGTGCATCTTGGGGATCCACTTTTCCCGACCGACAATGATGGAGAATCGGTGGCCCAATGTTGTGGCAATGTGCATCGAGGCCTCTGCCGGCGCAGTGACCACCATACTATTTGTGATCTCACGGGCCTCCCTCAAACCGGGATCATAAAAACAGCCGATAACAGCGGCGTCATACCCCTCTTTTTCAGCGTGCTTGATCGTCTTAAGAGTATCCACAAGGGTTAGCGCCTCGTAGTAGTGGTATTCCAAATGTTCCGGCCCTCTCTTCAGAGAGACCACCTCAACCTCGGTATCAGCTCTCTTTTCCTTTTCAATGAACGCTTCAATGGGTCGATCGAAGACCTGCCCCTTAAAAGGATTGATAAACAGGATACGGTTAGCCATATCGAATGCCTCCGCATGGGAATCTTGATTGACCTTGCTTGCGCACCCTCATTCCTAGGATTTAAAGATGACAGCGAACGACGTGTTCTTCCCCAACTTCCATCATCTCCGGATCGTCCCGAGAGCAAAACTCCTTTTTCACAGGGCAACGCAGATGGAAACTGCAGCCCGGCGGAACGTTCACCGGACTTGGAATCTCTCCCCGTGAGACTACCTTCTGTGGCTTGAGCTGCTCCTCCTCTTCGGACACCACTGGGATGGAGGAGAGTAACATCTGCGTATAGGGGTGGACGGGGTTCCGGAAGAACTCCGACGCGGAAGCCACCTCACAGATCTTGCCGAGATACATGATCGCCACTCTGGTGGCCACGTTTCGCATCAGGGAGAGATCATGGGTGATGAACAGATACGTAAGGTTTAATTCCTTCTGTAACTGCATCAATTTGTTGATGATCTTGGCCTGCACGGAAACGTCCAACGCCGAGGTGGGTTCATCCAAGACGACAAAAGACGGATCGGTAGCCAGGGCCCGGGCGATCGCCACCATTTGCTTCTCCCCACCGCCGATCGCCTCTGTGTATTTGTACATGTAGTCAAGCGGCAGCTCGACCATCTCCAGAAGTCTCTCCACTTGCTGCGTTCCTGACTTGTTGTTCAAGAGGCCGTGGACTCTTAAGGGGAGCTCCAAGATCTGCTTGACGCTTCGTCTCGGATTCAACGAGGTACCAGGATCCTGAAAGACGATTTGGATCTCTTTCTTCAGCGCCTTTGGCCGTTTCCGAGCTTCCTTGCTGATATCCTCCCCCCGATAATGGATCTCGCCCGCTGTGGGGCAATACATGCCCATGATAGTGTAAGCCACCGTGCTTTTCCCTGAACCCGACTCTCCCACTAACCCTAGCATCTCCCCCTCTTTGATGGTGAAACTGATCCCGTCGACGGCCTTCACCGTGCCGCGACTGGTGAGGAAGTGCTTTTTGAGATCCTTGACGATCACTATCTCTTCTGCCACTGGTGTCACTCCTTGTGAAGGTAGCAGGCTACTTGGTGCTTATTTCCCACATTAAAGAAGGGAGGCCTCTCCTGCTCGCAGATCGGCATCACATGCGGACAACGAGGATGAAACCGGCACCCTGGGGGAGGAGTCAGGTAATTGGGAATTCTGCCGGTGACCCCTTCAGCCATTCCCTCCCCAGTCAGCTTAGGAACCGCCTTCATCAACCCTTGCGTATACGGATGCAGTGGTTTGGAGAACAGCTCCTTAGTCGGCGCGGCCTCGACCATGTTCCCCGCATACATCACGTAGACACGATCGGTCCATTCTCGAACAATCCCCAGCGAGTGCGTGATGAGAATCGTCGAGTTTCCCTTCTCCTCTACCAGGCCTCCCAACAGACGGAGCACTTGGTCCTGAATGGTGACATCTAACGAGGTTGTGGGCTCATCGGCGATGAGAAGCTCCCATCCCGTGACCAGGGCCATGGCAATACAAATCCGCTGCCGCATTCCTCCGCTCAATTGAATGGGGTAGTTGGAAAGGATTCTTTCCGGATCGGGCATGGCCACATCTTTGAGCGCCCCGATCGCCCGTTCCCTAATCTTGTCCCCGGACTGATCCTTCCCCGTGCCCTTTGAGTACTTGACCACATCCATCAATTGACGGCCGATGGTAAACACCGGGTTGAGCGCCGCTGTGGGATCCTGAAAGATCATGGATATTCCCTCGCCTTTAACGCCACGAATCTTCCTTAGGTTCACGCGAAGGAGATCCTTTCCTTTGTAGAAGACTTCCCCCTCTCTGACCTTGGCTGGCGGCATGGGAAGGATCCGCATGACGGACTTCATGGTGGTTGTCTTCCCGCACCCTGTCTCTCCGACCAAGCCAACCTTTTCTCCCTTGCCCACGGCGAAGTTCACGCCGTCTAACACCTTGAGATGGCCCCCGTAGATATCAAAGCCAACGTGCAAATTATCTATCGCAAGCAGAGGTTCAGACATCGGGAGCTAGACCTCCTCTATCGCAAACAGGTCGCGCAGACCATCGCCCAGCAGATTGAACCCGAGAACAACGAGCATAATCGCCAGCGCCGGAAATACCGTGATCCACCATTGGTCCGGCATGTAGATGCGGCCGTCGGCAACCATTGTGCCCAAGCCCGGTTTCGGCGGCTGCACGCCTAGTCCGACAAAGCTCAGGGTTGCTCCGATCAAGATGACCCAGCCCATGTCCAAGCTCATCTTTGTGAAGATGGGGGAGACACAATTGGGCAGGACCTCCTTAAAGAGGATATGCATCCTGCTAGCACCAGTGAGCTCGGCGGCTTCCACGAAGAACTCGTTTCGAAGCGACGAGGAGAGCCCGTAGACCAACCGACAATACCATGGCCACCACATCAGTGAGACTGCCATCATGGCATTGAAGATGTTCGGAGTCAACACCGAGCAGATGGCTAGGGCAAGCACCAATGGCGGTACAGCAAGGAAGATGTCCGTGACTCGCATGATCACCGTATCGATCCAGGTTCCTTTGTAATAGCCGGCGATCAACCCCAAGACCACGCCGGGCGGAACGACTAATGCCAGAACGACAACCCCCATCATCAAGGAGAACCTAAACCCGAAGAATATTCGACTCAGGATGTCTCGGCCGAATACATCGGTGCCGAATAGATGCCTCAAGCTAGGTGGCTGGCTGGCATCAGAAAAATCTACAAACACCCCCGCGTGCTTGGGGTAAGGCGAAACATATGGGGCGAAAATCGCAAGAAATGCGATCAGCAGAACCATCGACATCCCTACAAGGGATAAGGGGTTCCGCGAGAACTTATACCAGCCTCGCCCAAATCCCTCTCGTTTTCTTGACCAGAATGTCGGTACCGAGCTTTGTGCCATCCTACTTGCTCCTTTCCGCCCCCAAGCGAATCCGCGGATCGAGGAAACCAACAACGAGATCCACGATGATATTGACGATGATGAACACTATACCCATCACCATGATCACAGCGATGATGGCGTTGAGATCTTTTGTTAGCATGGCGTTAATCCCGTAGCGGGACATCCCGGGCCAATTGAAGATCAACTCAACGATGAAGGCATTGGCCAACAGTGCCGCAAAGTCCAACCCCAGTATCGACACCGTCGGGATGAGCGACGGCTTGAGCAGGTATCGAAGATTGATCACCCGCTCCGGAATCCCTTGGGCTCTCTCGGCGGCGATGTAGTCCTTCTGCAGGTTATCGGACATGCTCGAGCGCGTGATGCGGGCTTCCTGAGACATGCCGGCCAAGGCAAGAGCGACTCCAGGCATGATGAGGTGCAAAAACGCATCCCCCACCGCAGCGAAGTGTCCGGTGATCAAGCCATCAAATATGACCATACCGGTGATCACCGGCGGCTTGGTCACCCCCGCGCTGAGCCTTCCAATGCTCGGAAGGATATGCAACACGTAGCCGAAGGCCAGCAAAAAGAGAACCGCAAATACAAAGGATGGGGTCACCACGCCGATGTAGGATCCCATCCGCACAACGTTGTCGATCCACGTATTGCTGTACCTCGCCGAGATCGCTCCCAGGAGTATCCCGAAAACCGCCATGATGACCCCGGAGAAGAGGGCAAGCTCGATGGTTGCGGGAAGGAATTCCTTGATGTCGTGTGCCACTTCTCGGCGGGTAACGAGGGATTCCCCGAAATCCCCGTGCAAAGCATCCCTCAACCAATAGACGTATTGGATGTAGAGGGGCTTGTCGAGATACATGCTCTCCCGAACTCTCTCCACCGCCCACTCCGGCGCTCTTGGTCCCAGAGCCAACCGCGCCGGATCTCCAGGCATGACCCGGGCGATGATGAACACAAGGATCGACAGTCCAATTAGGACGAATACTGAGTATCCCAGTCGCTTAAGGAGAAAGATTCCTAGTCGCATCGCTTATCCTCCAGCAGGGGAGGGGCGAAAGCTGGCCCGCCCCTCCCTCGCATTGCCAACGTGTCCTTTTAAGTTACGCGGTTTCAAACACGCTCCGTGCCCTCCGCTGTTACGGGGAGACTTCGATGAAGCGCGCGTCCATGTTGTATCCCATTACCGAAATGACCTCGCCCCTGGCCGCCGGCCAGTCGATGTAGGTTTGATAGGCATGCCTTTCCACCTGATCGAACACGAACAGCGACGGGCAGAGGTCGACGATGTAATCCTGCAGCTCGCGGTACTTGGCAAACCGTTCCTGAACATCGACGGTGGCGATGGCGTCCTCGATTGCTTCATCGAAGTAGGGATCCTGCAGCCACTCGTTCTGCTCCCATGTGGCCACGGAGTTCGAGTGATACCGCGACTCAAGCATCGAGCCGGCCTCGGGATAGTGCGGCGCCACGAATACGGTCACGATGTTCGGGCTTGCTTCGATATCCGCCATCTCGTCCACCACTGACAGCCACGGGACCCGGACAACGTTCACTTTGATTCCGATCTCGGCCATGTTCGCCTGGAAAAGCAGTGCAACCTTCTCCTCAGAAGGCACCTCGGTAATCCAGTGCACTTCGACCGGATGATCGTCCAATTGGCCGGCGTACTTGGAGAGAGCCAGTTCCTCCCTAGCTTTGTCCAGATCGCGGGCGTACACGAGAACGTCAGGATTCCAACCCGGGAAGTTCATGGCGACGGGCCCGTGAGACGGCCAGCTGGCGAACTGATTCGCGGCTGTCTCGTGGTCAAATGCATACGCCATCGCCTTGCGGAAGTGGATATCATCAGTGGGGGCCTTCTTGGTGTGCATCATGTAGAAGAAGACACCGCCCATGGTGAACTTGGCGATATCCACACCTTCAATGCCATCGAGGGTCGCAAAGGCCTCGTCGGTCTGCCACTGGTCGGAGATCTCAAGCTCCTGATTAGCCATCATCGTCCGGACGGTAATCGCTTCCGTCGTGGCGATGAACTTGACCTGATCAGGCATGTTTTCCTTGGTCATCCCGACGTAGTTGTACCCCCAGTAATCGGGGTACTTCTCCATGAGCACGTACTCTTCAAGGGGAAACTCCTTGATGAAGTAGGCGCCGGAGCCGGCGTCATTGGTGAGGAGGAACTTCTTCCCGTAGTCGCCGTACTCGCCGTAGGGTCCATCCTCGAGATTCGCCATCACGAGGTCCTTGTTTAGGACATAGAGGCGGACGAGGTTTGTAAGGAACGGTCCAAACGACTGTGCCAGCTGGAACCTGACGGTATAGTCATCGACCACTTCAACGCTCCCTACCCGTCCGAGGAACAGATAGGCATATCCCTCTCCGATTGTCAGCAGCCGATCCATACTGAACTTGACGTCCTCCGCAGTGAGTTCGGTCTTGTCGTGAAAGTCAACCCCTTTGCGCAGGTAGAACGTCCAGGTTAACCCATCGTCCGATGACTCCCAGACCTCGGCAAGGTGAGGCTTCACGTCACCCTCAAGGGTTGGATAGACAAGTGAGTCGTAGAGATTGACAAACGTTGAGGAGCTGGAATAGTCAGATCCGACAGCCGGGTCGGCATAAGTCGGCCAAGCATAAGTGACTCTCAGCATAGTCTGGCCCATCGCCGCAAACCCAACTGCCAGCCCACAAACTAACACCACAGCAAGCAAACTCTTACTCATTCTCTGCATCTTCTAGACCTCCTTGACTTTCAAGTGTGGAAGATAGTTCCTATCTCCGCTTTATTATTTGACTATTAGCGCACCACCTCCTTTAAGTGAGTGGAGAGGCAGTTCTCCAACTGCACCGTTGCAAGACAGCTTTAGTCCGGACATCAAGTCCCTTCCTTCAACTGCCCCACAAGCTCAAGCACTAAATTGTCCAAGAAGTCCACAAAGGCTTCCTCGTCCGATATCACTTCATACTTGTTCTCCTCGATCTGTGCTTTCACCCCTACAAGAAACTCGTTACCTGCTCCCATCTGTTCTAGGATCCCGATTAACCTGCCACAGGCGTCGATCAACCGAAACGGTCCGTACATCTTGGTCTCACGCACGAGATTTCGCGCGCTCGTCACCATGTAACAGACGAGCTCGAAAATCTCCTTTTCTACGTTATTTCCCATGTTGGGCCTGGTATTCATTGAAGAAGGTAACCTCTTCAAATCTCCGCTTCGGAGGCTTTGGGCTCTCCGCCGGATATCCCAGGGTGATGAGAAGTTCTGGAACGATATGCTCCGGCAGGTTTAGTAATTCTTGAATGCCTTTCTCATGAAAAGAGAGGACGAGGCAGGAGCCCAGCCCCTCCGCAGAGGCTTGCAGGGCGATATTTTGGCTGGCAATCGCCGCATCCATCACGGACAGCGTGTCTCTCCCAAGCTCCCCGCCTCTCTTGTAGGCCAGATCCTTGTCCTGGCAGACAGCAATAAGGGCGGTGGGGGCCCCCAACAGGCCTGGACTTATGGCTTTGACCTGTTCGATTTTGCTTTGCTCGTTGATGATGATGAAGATCCAAGTCTGCGCGTTGCCGCCGCTCGGGGCCCAGATCCCTGCCTCGACGAGCCGAACGAGCGCCTCCTCAGGGATTGCCTTCTGTTGGAATCTCCTGATGCTCCTTCGGTCTCTTATCGCTTGTTGAATGTCCATACGAGCTACCCGCTAACCGCCTCAAGGATGTGTTGGATCATGCCCACTGCTTTCTTCATATCGGCTACAGCGATGTGCTCATCCTTGGAGTGTTCTGCCTTCCCGCCCATTCCGATTATGACTGTCTGGATGCCTTTCTCGTTGTAGATGGAGCCGTCCGTTCCACCACAGATCACTCGCACTTGCGGTTTGAGTCCGACTGATTCCACGGCTTTTTTGGCGATAGCGACCACCTCCGACTCTTCGGAGATGCTCACTGCCTTGTAGGCCATTTCCATCTTAACTTCGGCGCGTGCGCCGATCGATTTAGCCGCGGTTTCGAAGGCTTCCTTGATTACGTCACTCTGTTTGACGCACTTCTCATGGGTTAGGCTGCGGCACTCCGCCTTAATTTGCGCCTTTTCCGGAACGCCGTTTCGGATTTCCCCGCCTTGGATGATGCCGACGTTGACCGTTGTCTCCTCGTCGATCCATCCCTCTTTCAGGTTGGTGATTGCTAAAGCGGCTGCTCTAATCGCGGAGATGCCTTTTTCCGGCTCCATCCCGGCGTGGGCGGCCCTCCCGGTGATCTCCACATCGATGATCATGTGGGAGGGTCCACCGATGACAACGGCATCCAAGGCATCCATGTCGATCAAAAAGCCCATCTTTGACTTCAGTGCCGCGGTGTCAAGATGCTTTGCGCCGACCAGTCCGATCTCCTCCTCCCTTGACACTGCAATCTCCAGCGGGGGGTGGCGATCGACCGTCCTCAGGGCCTCAACAAGTTCAGCGATACCGGCCTTGTCATCGGCACCCAGAATGGTATCGCCTTTTGAGCGAATGACCCCGTTTTCCAGGACGGGTTCGATCCCTTTGCCCGGCTTGACCGTGTCCGCGTGGCAGCTGAAGAAAACTGGCTCTGTGCGGGTGGTATTTTTGGCCGGTATCGTTGCGATGAGGTTCCCGAACTCATCGGTTGTGCACGTCGCCTGGAATTCGCGGGCGAAGAGGTCCTTTAAGTAAGCGATGAATTCCTGTTCGGCTCCCGATTCGCTGTCGATCCGCACCATCTCCATGAATGTATTAGCTAGCCTCTCGTTCACGGCGCACCCTCCTTAGATGTCCTGAAGAAACCTACGCTTTACCCAACTGCCTTACAAGAGAAGCAAGTTTCGGATCGAGGACCTTCCCGTTGTCGGTGACCTGCTTGCCGTCCAGCCAAACCGAGGTGTTGAGACAGATGCCGTCGGTGTGTGAAGCCCCTTTAATCCCCTCAGGGGGCACGTACATCAGACCGACCTGTCCCAACCCCCACTCCGTGCAACCCCAAACCCGCTCATCTTCGAGGATGTCTCCACAGAGACGAGCCCCGGGGTTGAATCCGTAGCACACATGGGCCATCCGGAGCATCATCGGATCGTCGAAGCTCTTCAGCCAGGCCTCGTACTCCACGGCCTCCTTGCCGCCTTCAAACTTGACAACCTTCCCTTTTTCAACGTGGAGCTTGACCGGATGCTCGAGGATCCCCAGGAACGGGGGCACCAAAGAACCGTCAAAGACGATGACGCCGTTGATCGATTCAAACACCGGTGCCCAACCGATTTGACCGGCCATCATGTGGGGTCCCGGGGTATCGGCATAGCCAGTCTCGCAGGAAACAGGTCTTTCCGGATCGTTGTCAAACTCAACGTCCTCACCGGCGGGCGTCGTCAGGCGAACATGTTTCGCCTTCTTGGTCATCTCGGTGATCGTCTCCTCGAATTCCTTCAAGATCGGGTAGTTGACCCGACCGATGCAGCGCACCATCATGTCAGCGTCCATCCCGACAAGACACAGATACCGGAGTCGTTTGTTCTCCTTCATGGCGATATCAAACGGGGTTGAATAGAGCAACCATTTGTTGTTGAACTCGACCCAAGCGTCCGCCTTCTTCAACGCAGCCGTTAGCGCCTCCAAGGGCAGCATGGGATCGGCATCCTTCCCGACTCCAAGTGGGGAAGCGCCCCAGATCACCATCGGTTTGGCGCCGATGG
>CAZOUO010000038.1:0-18839 GCA_964582975.1 uncultured Thermotogae bacterium
TTTCTTCCTCCTGCCTCAACCTGCCACCTGTAAACAGTACTATGAAACTCGACACTTTAGGGACACATAGGCTACGTCAAAACCTCTGCCAACCCTTAGGCAGGCCAGCCAGTGCCTCAATCCGCAACGTCTTCGAGCGAGACACCTTGACCCAGCCGCAGACTCTGTCTCGCGTTCTCAATCCGTTTAAGGAAGAGCGGATCGTACTCGAGGCGATAGTCGAACCAGTTGTCCTCGGATTTGAACCCGATCAGTATCCCGGCCGGTTTCCCGTGTCGAGTGATCACAACCTCTTCCTTCTCTGCGATGTGCAGGTACTTGGACAGCGCGTCCTTCACTTCGGAAAGTGCGACCTTCTTCACAACTCTTCACCTGCCTTCTTCAGCCAATTGCCAGCGTCGGCCCTTGAGACTATGGTCAGGACCTCCACCCGGCGCTCTGAAGCGGAGTGACTTCAGGCAGGAAAAGTTAACAATGCACGTGCTTCGTAGCCTCCTTCAAGGGATTCCTCTACCAGAAAGACAATCTCGTCCATTCATTCCTCCTTACGAAACACCATCGCCTGCAGATCGGCTTCGGCCTGCCCGATCTTCGATGCGTAGTGCTGTAGTTGCGCTTCGAGGGAGGAGCGAGGGTGGCTGGCTTTGTATCCGGCCTTCATCTGGGCGAGCCACTCTTCCATCACAGCGCGGTTGGTCTCGCGGTACGGGCCTTCAAAGGAGATTGCCTCCAGGGGGAGCTTGGGCGGCATGGGTGGACGGCCACCACGGGGGTAGCCGAAGACGATGGTCATGATCGGAATCACTCTGTCCGGCAATGCCAACTTCTCTTTGAGATAGCCGGCGTCCAGAAGGCCGCTTCGTCCGGTTTCGGAGAGCATCACCGACGAGACACCGAGCGCCTCGGCGGCGAGGGTCATGTTCATCGCGGCCAGGGACGCGTTCATCACCGCGACGGTGTGCTCGACGAGCGGGCTCTTTGGGAAAGCGTCAAAGGCTGAGCGAACGCGGTGCGTGTCCGCGAGGATGATGACTGCTCTCGGGGCGTTAAAGGGAATCGGCGAACCAACTATCTGTTGCCACGAATCGGCAGTGAACAGGGCGAAGCTCCACGTCTGCAGGTTGACCGTGGAAGGTGCCAACCGGCCGGCTTCGAGGATGGCGGCAAAGACGTCGTCCGGGATCTCTTTCCGGGCGAAGCGCCGCACGCTGCGGCGGTTGAGGATTGTAGTAATCGCCTCATTGTCCTGCAGCGACGGCGGAATCTGAGGCTTGCCTTTTAGAATGCGCAACAGGCTTCGCACAAAGCCGATCGGCCCGCTGCGTTTTTCCATCTTTCGACTCACTTCTGGTCGCCGGCGGCCGAGGATTCCACCTTTGTGTGCACCTTCTCCTTCTCGGCCGCAAAGAGCAATCCACCGTACAGTCGATACTCGTCCATGCGGCAGGAGTTAATCAACGTGCCGTTCCACACGGTCATGTCGGGGCAGCTGTCGCACATGTCCGCCACTCCGCTTGGCTGGATGTCGGGAGCCTGGATGATGCCGACGGTCTGAAACCGCAGTGGGGAGAAGAGGCGCAAGGGGTGGCGGAGGATGTCGAAGAAACAGTTCTTGGCCGTTCGACGCACGCTCGCATCCCACGGTGCCATCAGGAAGACGAACGGAGCGGCCTTCATCCTCGCGAGATACGCGAGATAGGTCCCGCAGAACAGGTGATGGCCGGCCTGGGCGAGCTCCATCGTCTTCTTTCCAATCGAGCCGTACATGCGATGCTTGGACCCGATGACGGCCCCTGCCAGCCACTTGAACGAGTCGTGCCGCACGGTGCCGCCGAGATACCCAGCCAGTTCGAACGCGGGGAAGTGGTCCTTGATGATGCGATGGACCTCGGGGCCGGTGACGAACTCCTCGTCGAAGCGTTGCGTGGTGTAGCTGAGCTGGCTGGCGTCCACCTCTTGACCCTCGCTGTCGAAGCCGACGTTGACGTCGGTATCGAAGATCCGGTAGGTGATGAATACGACCCCGTGAACTTTGTGGATGTTCGCCTGTGCCCAGCGCACGACGTCGGGGACCTCGGGGTAGGTCGAAGGATAGACGGTCGAGTTGAAGATGGTGAGGAGTTTGCCTTCGGCGGCGATCATGTCGGCGACCTGTTCGCGCAGGGCGTTGTGCTGCGCCTCGGTTTTGCCCTCCCAGCCGGGCCGATTCTGATGGCTGTCGATGTGGAGGGTGAAGCCGGTGAGGCCCGCTTTTTTGAGCTCGCGCAGGAGCTGTGGGTTAAGTTTGGCGGCGTTGGTGAGAACGATCGGCTTCATGCCGTTTTCCGCGATGAAAGCGACGATGTCGGCGATCTGAGGATGGAGCAGGGGCTCGCCGCCAGCGATCGACACGTTGTCGGGGTTGCGCCACCGCTTGAAGAAGAGAATCTCCTCCTTGATCTCGTCCAACGGCTTGTGGCCGGTCAGCCTCTGGCGGTAGCAGCCTTCGCAGTGCAGGTCGCAGATGTCGGTGACTTCCAGCCAGGCGATGGGGTTGTCGTTCTTCGACCACGGGAACCTATACAGATCGTGTTTTTCAAGCGTCATCGCTTCCACCTCATCCCTTTCTGCCGCGGATTTCACTCGTTGTGTCATCGCGTCCAGTTGGGCGAGGGTAACCGAGCATCGGCCACGCCGTCAAGCTAGGCTTGGGATCATGGACCGACGATTTTCAGAAATTGCGTGACGTGGGGAAGCAGGAGGTCGCACCGTCTCAAACCCTCGATGTGGTCAACGCCGGGCACTGTGACGAACTTAGCGTCGGGCATCTGTTGAGCGCACTTCTGGGCAGCCGGATACGCGGGGTCCGAGCCCCCAACGATGAGCAAGCAAGGGACCGTCATGTTCGGCAGAACAGCTTTCAGGCTGCTTCGGTCGTGGGCCACGGCGAGGAGCGCCTCGAAGTCGTACCTCCGCATCCGTTCCTTCTGCTCGGGCGTCAGCGCTCCAAAGTTCCCCTCCCACACGGAGATGAACACCTCGGGCCCGCCCTCAACGCCGCGCTGCAGCAAGTCTCGCAACTCTTGCAGGCTCTGTTCGTAGGGGTGCTGGCCTCCGATGACTACGGAGTGGAAACGCCGGGGAGCATGTGCTGCCACCCCAAAGCCGACCCACCCACCCATCGAATAGCCAAAGAAGTGCGCCTTGGCAAGGCCGAGATCGTCGAGGACCGCGACAACGTCGTTTACTCGATGTTCGAGCGCGTAGGCTTCCGGGTCGTGCGGCTTATCGCTGCCACCGTGTCCTCGGGCGTCAAACAGAATCAGCCGGTAATCGCCTTTCAACGCTGAGACATAACCCCAGTCGTACCAGTCGTCCAAAGTGGCGAAGGACCAATGGTGGAGCACCAACGGTGGTCCTTCCCCTTCGGTCGTGTAGTGGATTCGTATGTCTCCGTTGTTGGTGTACGGCATGGACGACTACCTCCTCAGTCGTTTCATCCAGCAGGTCGTGGGCCCATCAGATTGTGCACGAGAACCCCGACTCACCATCAGGCTCTCCGACGAGCAGGACAGCGACGCGCAAATTGCTATAGACTACGAAGGCGTGCCTCTTAGTATCTGAGTTGTTCTTTGACCTCGTAGTGCTGTGAACGCTCGTCGAACCGCGCCAAGATTTTGCGTGCTTTCGCAGGGACGTAGGCGGTCTCAAAATCTTCCCCAGCAAACCGCTTGACGGCATCCCACGACTCAAACCACATGACGGTGACGAACTCGACCTCACTTGCCAGAGGCCTTCTTAGAAGCTGAATCCCCCGATAACCGGCGATGTTCTTGGCGGCGATTCCCGGGAAGATCTCCTCCTTCAACAGGCGCTCGTAGTTGTCGGCATTTTCGAACGTCGTCCATCCGTGCCAGATTCGCGCAATCATGCTTTCGGCGTCACCTCATTCTGTGCCGTAGACCTTCAGCGTCTCAACCTGCGCTTGCGGTGCCACAAGCAACACGTTGTCCCGAATGTCCTCCAGATGCCTACACACTGCCTCTTCCCTTATCCCAGGCGGTGCATAGACCGTGAACAGAACCTGCTGCGTCCCCGCAGTGATCCGCGTTTGCTGATCGGGGCCGTAGAGCACGCTCGAGATGACCCCTTCTGCATCGACTATCATCATATCGCCCGGCTTGAGCTGCTGCTCTTGGCCGTTCAGTCGAATGTATCGCTCACTGCCCTCGGCGACGTCAACTCCCACCGGCTTGTGGATGGCGGCCAGATCGTGTCCCGCTGTCAACAAGAGATTTTTGAGTTCGGCCACGAACATTGCTTCCACCAGCGCTGCCACAGCCGGAATGGACTTGCCCTTGAAGACAATTGACTCCAGTTGCAGCTGGACTTGATAGGTCTTCTTGAACTTCCTGTAGTACGCGCCGTACGCTTCGAGAACAGGAAGCGCCTTTAAGTCCGCTCGATCGTAGCCGGCGTAGTGGGATCGAAGGTCCCTCTCTAATTGTTCTTTGCGCTGGTCGAGCGCGGGATGACGTTGCGGGTTGACAACCTCTCGCATGACCAGTATTCCGACCGCCGCCCCTGGATAGGTTGTCTTCCAGCCTTTCGATACTGTTAACACCTTCATTGCCTCCTTCAAACGCCGTTGTCTGCTCTTAGTGCGGCGGCCAGTGAGACCAACGCCTCAGTCCTCTTCGATCGGGAGGTAGAGTTCAAGAACGAGATCACTCTCAGGAGCGCCGGGATTGACGACACGTTCAAGCTCGTGGGTGTGGCGCCGCCGGTGTGAACTTGCTTCCACCGACTTTAGGAGCATCTGCCAGACGTTGGGCACGGGTCCCAGAGGATCGCCGATGATTTTGCAGGTAGTGACAGCGTAAGTCCCTCCCGGGAATTCAATCGTCTTTGTGTTGCCAACCTGCATGTCCGATTCGATTCGGATCCAAAACTCGTACCCGTACTCAGTTTGTCCCGTCGTTGGGCTTGGATTGTTGAAACCGAAAACTGGGTGCTTCTCCATATTACCGAGCAATCCCTTCGGTTCTGCCCACGCACGCGCTTTCTCCCACGCGCCCCTTTCCGGTGTTCTACCAAACGCGTGAAACTAGCAACACGCATGGGTTCTAGTTTTACAATCTGAACGTCAAGTTCGGTCATTGGTTCCCCTTTCGTGAGATTGTTGTCAATCCACCAGGCTCACGCGCGACTATGGAGCGCGAGCGGAATAGCTATCAAGTGCAAGACAAGGTTCGGCTCACCTATTCATCCTGGTCGTGGAAATGGTACCATGACACGCGGTGTCCTGAGCCATCCCTCGTAGGATCCACGACACAGACAAGCCTCTTTAGTGGTTGACTCGCGTCAGAAAACCACCACATGATCCTGTTAGTCTTCTCAGAGAAATCATCGCGGCGCATCCAGAATACCCCAGATAACTCCGGTGAATCGGCGCTCCTCACCGCAAGTTGCTCCGCAAGCGCTCCTGCCACAAGATCAGGTATTGCTAGGAAATCCTCAATCTGCAGCGTCCCATTGTCACTCCTACTGGTGCCACAACGGCAGTGCCCCAAGCTGAAAGTCAGGTACAAACTCGTCACCCACACGAACAGTTGAGTAAGCTCGGATACGCGCTGATCGTTTGCAGCAATCGCGTCCTCATCAGTGAACCAAAGGACGTTCTGCCCAGGATTCGCGAAACCAGCCAAGAGCAGTCCAGAAAGGTGAAGGACGAAGAATGCCTTCTCCAGAATATGTGGTTTCCATCTAAGGTACGCGGCGAACTGAGGATTGTGCAAATCAAGTGGGAGCCGAGACTGGAAGATTGATGGGCAGTGCCTGTTGACGGCAACGATGAAAACTAGACCAGCCAGCGAGTTGGCTGCGGTCAGGATGGGCAGGAGTGCCCTTTGCCGCTGTCCATCCCCCAGTTTCTTGAAGGACATCCGACGCGAGTCGGAGAAATGCTCTTGCCTTACCTGAAGGCGTGTTTGCTCCCACGCAGCCCACGACTCCATCGACGTAAGGATCAAAGAGTAGACGAGATACGGACTGTCACCTCCCTCACCACTGTAGTCAGCACCCATCAGGAGTGTGCTTGACTTGTTCAAGTTAGGGAGACTGTTCAAGTATGTCGTGTCAAGCCTTGCGAATTCCTCCGCGAACAGCCCGATGACTGTTCGGGATTCCACGGGGATTGATTTCCATCTACCTAGGATCATATCGCCATACCTCCTTAAGCCGAACTACCGAGTTCACCCATCGGAATTGGCAGCGAACGCCGCAGGTTTCAAGACCACATTCCGGCCGCGAATTTCTATCGGCGTACGGCGACTGGTTATGCGCCGTCACTGCCCGAGAGATCGCGGTAATATCTTAAAACCTCTTCTTTCCATTCTTTCGCCCGTCTGGCCGTGGCCGGATCACTGAGTATGACTCCAATGCAAAGCGGCACCCACTGCTTCTTGGTTGGCTCGGGGAGACTCACCGCGTTGATATTGGTATTGATTGGCATGCCAACCTGCATGATGTCTCGTCCGCCATCAATGAATTGCTTTCGGTAAGCAGGATCGGTAGCGTACCAACTGAATGTGTCTAGTGTTGGTGTTAGTACGAACCCAAATGTGAGTGTAGCCATCGTCTGTTCTCCCCAATACGCGACAAGCCCATCCTCGATCAACTGTAGGACAAGTGCATATTCTTCGGAACCATCCTGTACCCCGGCTAGTAGCTCCTTAAGATCCACGGCCAATCCCAACGCTTGAAGTCGATTCTGGGTTCGTTCCAGCATCGTAAGTTGCTCCTGATTAGGCGTGGAGCCCGAATTTGCGGAATTGACGCACGCGTCGAAATGGTAGCCAACCCAGAAAGCGTTTGCCTCTGTCTCCTCCTTGGATAGGTTCAGGTTCTGCTGGACCACCTTTCCATTCAGTGTTTTGGCATGATGATTTCCGGTAAGGAAAAAAAGAGCTTTGTAGCTAAGCGCTGCGCTGAAACGTTTCTTGTGGTCATCAGAATCCAAATTCCCTGCTTGATACATCTTTTCTATTCGAACGCAGAGCTCTTGGGTTGCGCATTCCAGCAGCATCATTGAGATGGTGCCTGGTTGAGGAACATCCTTATCCTCTTGCGATGCGACCCATTCGTATCCGGCGGTATAGGTTTGAAGGTCTTTGATAAACTGAGGAAGTTCCTGCTGCATGGGATCAGACAAAAGGAGGAAAGCTTCGCCGTCTGTCAAGAAAGTGCCAAGAACTCCCGGTAGTTTCGGAGCGATGGGCGAGGACAAACCAGCATCGGCATCTGAGAGCCGCATTCGTAATCCCAGCACTGCATCGACTAGCTCAGAGTGCGCAGACTCTAAAAGCCCCTCAACTCGTTGCTTTAGCTGAGCTGTGGGACCATTCTCAGGAGACTGTTGCCAGAAGTAGAATGTGGTTCCTGTGATTACGGCGGCGACTGTGAAAACAACGCCATCGATAAGGGCCTTTCTACGATTCTTCTTCCAGAGGTTTCGCGTCGCTTGGAAAAGCGCATATATCGAAGCAAGGCTACCGAGGAGTCCAATCAAAAGCTTCGTGCTTTCCATGAGATACTCCTTACTAAGACTCCCAACAATGATTATTGTACAACTCCGCAATAGTGTGAGTCAGCAAGAGGCAGATGTCAATTCTGTTTCTTTCATCATTCAGGTTCTTTCGTACTCAAGATAAGGAGTGCTCTCAGTTGGTCCAAGTTCGACCCGATTCACAGACTCCTTATTCTAAAGGGCAGGCCTTCTGACAGAGCAGGCAGCCGCTGGATCTGTCTAGATAGGGTGGCGATTTACTCGCGCTGGGCCATGAATGCAAAAGCGTCGCTGTTTTCGCGTGATGATAGGCGCTATCAGCTGCAGCGAGCCGTCAGGTGGTGCCTTTCACATACCAGTATCGCTTTCCTTTGAGAAACTCCTCAGCTCCCTTCTTCCTAATCGCTCTAAGATTCTTGATATGAGCATCTCCATGAACCGGATTCAAAAAGTCCAGCTTTTCGCACGTCTCAAATTCCTCACATTGCCAGCAGCCTTCGATACCGTTCTTCTGGCAACACTTCCTCATCCTGCAAAAGGGTGGCCCTCCCCCACTCTTGCATCCTTTCTTGCACCGAAACTTGACCATAGCCCCCAGGACGTCGTAACACGTCTTGTAATCCTTGAAGGCTTTGCCGAAACCTTCGCCAGCAATGAACTCAGCGAACTTGTCGTACCGGTATGCCCTCAGCTCTTTCCTGAGGTCTCTTGCTAAATCGGGAATCGTACCGGTATAACCATGGCAGTCTCCGCAGTAGAGACCACAATATGCGACTAGATTCTTACGGTCACTCATCCTTTTTCCTCCGTTTTCAACCTAGCGGCTGCGAGCTGAGCCGCCCGGAAAAGCTATTCTCAGCGGATTGGTACACTCTTGCCGGGTCGACTCCGGCGAGTTGTTGGCCGGCGATACATCTCACCCTACAACTTCCTCAATTATGGCGTCAATCCTCCTTTGGCGGGTCTCTGAGCGCTTCGCTGTCATTATCCAGTGTAGAAGCTGCTTCTTCCGAGAGGCTGGTAGGCTCCGGTAGGCGGCAATCGCGCCTTTTTTGCGGCGCAATGCCTTCTCTAAGTCCGGCGGTATCACATCGACCTGCTCCCTTCTCATCGCAGCTTCCCATTGTCCGCTCTGGCGCGCCTCAGCGACCTTCTGGAGACCAGCTTCGGTCATCAGGCCTTCACTAATTAGCTCCTCAACGCGGCAAATATTGCTGATTGACCACACACTATTTGGTTTTCGAGGCGTGAATCGAAGCGAATAGCGCTCTTCGTCAAGACTCATCAGCTTACCATCAATCCATCCGAAGCACAACGCTTCCTTAACGGCCTCATCAAGCGAGAGGCGCTTCACGGACGCCCTTCTTACACAACACAAGCCAGGCTTCATCCGCGCTTCGATGGTGTACCTCAAGCCATTTGCGCCATGCGGCACGGTGTTCGAAAGTCAACAACGCCTGCTGATTTGCCACAACTGGTCCCGTTTCAATTACTGGCTTTCAGAATTACTCCTCACCTTCTTCTTTCGACTGGATAATGCCGAGCTGTCGCCACAGACCCATCTGATCAAATTCGATCCAACCTTCCACCACCTTTCCAGCAGCAATGCGATGGATAAGGATCTCGGTTACCTTCACCTGCTTGCTAATAGCGGCCGTAGAAGGGACATCCTCCAGGCCGCCTCTGTATGTACCGCTGGCTGTGAGACGAGTCACTACCTTGTCCCCTTCGCCAATCTGATCGTCAATTGCGAGATGGAAGTCCGGAAAGGCGGAACGAATCGTGGTGATGTACTGTTTTTCGGCCTCGAGGCCAGGCATCTGGCCATGCGGAGCGCTATGGTTGACGTAGTTGGACGCGATTAGCTCGTCTGCTACAGCCACGTTTCCTTTGTTATAGCACTCTTCAAGCCAGCGGCGAATAAGGGCCTTATTCTCTTCCGTTGACATGAGATCTTATCTCACCTATCGAGCAGAACGCTCAAATTGCGGGGGTAGATGTCGTAGTCCTCGTCCAGACCGAGCTTCTTCCATTTCTCGGCGGTGTCAGCGGGAAGCTGATCGAAGGGAACTCCCTTCAACACAAGGGCGGTCTCCTCTTCCGAGAACTGCGGCCCGTCTTCGACCCAATTCACGAACTCCTTGTTCTGCGGGCAGACCTTCTGACAGAGCATGCACCCGACCAAGCTGTTATGCCAAGAGGGGTCCATCCAGTCCGGGAATGGAACGTCGCCCGGTTGCTCGTTGTGGAAGGTGAGGCACCGCTCGGCGTGAAGGAGAAAGCGGTCGGAGCTGATCGCTCCGGTGGGGCAGCTCTTACGGCAGGCCGAACAGTTCTCGCAGGCTTCTATTATCTGCGCTTCCTGCCACGTGTCGTCTTCGCACGGTAGATCGGTGAAGAAGGCCACGGGTTCCTGGAAGCTTCCCATAGCTGGGACGTAGCTGATGTTGTTCCTGCCGTAGGCGGCGAGGCCACTTCGCACAGCAAGCAGCTTCTCCGGCAGCTTGGCCCTCTCCACACGATACCCTCGCGGCCCGACAACCTCTGCGAGGAGCTCCTCGACCCGCTTCTTGGTATCGTTGTAGCCGACGTAGGTCGGCGGGATGAGAAGCGGCCGCGATTCCCCTTTCCAGGTGAAGACAAGCCGATACGCGGGTTGCGGGACGGAGATGACGATCAGGGATCTGGCCTCCGGAAGGCTGGCAGAGGGGGTGAACACGAATCGCGTCAGCCAGTTCCGATAGAACTCTTCATTGAGGAGACCCTGCTCGTGACGTCCTTCGATCTCTTCCCGCAGCTCATCCAGATGATATATCGATACGATTCGACCTTGATAGTCCTGTTTTTCCAGCGCGGAACACAGCTCTTCATTCATCAAGTCATCTCCTTAACGGAACACTCATGCGCAAGTCATTCAGAAGGCAACAAGAGATTCCTCAAAGTCTTGCACAATGACCTTCTTGCCCTTTTGGATCACTTTGTGCCCCTCGGCTTCCAGGCGTGCCTTTACGTTTTCAATTCCGCCGGGATATTTGGGATTCAACTCGCCCTTTGATTTGAGCGTTCGCCAATAGGGGGTGATCTCCTCCACGCCGTCTTCTTCGTCTTCGTTCGCGGCGTTCGCGGCGACCCAGGCGAAGATACCTGTCGTCATCGGACAGCCGATCGACGCGCCGTGCCGCTCGGCGAGGATCTCTCTGATCTCGTTGATCGTGATCAGCTTGCCTTCAGGAACAGACCGCATGATCTCGTCCACTTCCATCGGCGCGGGGATCACCACCGTACCGGTTCCCCAGCGCTTGCTCATCTTCTCGTCGATCTCAACGACTTTGGGCAGATCCTTGCTGTCGGCCAGTTTCTCGCGCCACGACTTCTTCGGATTCATGTTCGCCCTCCTATTGGCCCGATCATCGCTTATCCTACGGTATGGATCTAACCTGATCGTCTCTTCAGAAACACTTCCGCTTTCTTGCGAGTTGCGTTTCGCGTGTTTTCAAGCTGTCTTCGGACAAATGCGACGACAGGTCCTTTGTCCTTGATCTGATCGAAGAACTGGTCGAACGCCTTGATGGCGTGGCCGAGCGCGACGTTTCGACACTCGGTCGTTTTGTACCGCGCCTTCTCAACCTTCAGGAGCTCCTTAGTGATTCGTTCAGTCAGTTGCGGTTTTGCCAAGGCGATTTTGGCCGCGCCTGCGATGACGTTTGCTGCGGTGATCAGCGCGGGCCCGGGGATCGGAGCAAAGTACCGCTCGAAGATCGCTTCGATTCGATCCTCGGTATCGACGGTGGCGAGGTTGGCGATGACGTGGATCGCCCCCCACTTGAAGATGTTGTTGTCGCTATCGAGCAGGTCGGCGAAGAAGGCGAACCTGGAATAGAGAAGTCCGGGTGCTTCGTCACTGATGATGCGGAGGATCTTGGCGCAGCCGTACTTGACGCGGGCCTTCTCCGCGCCGAGGCCGTCGATGAGCTCCGACAGCAGTTCGGGTTTTCTAAGAACCCTGGAAGCGATGGCGTCCTTGTCGGACCCTTTTTTCGCGATCCGTTGCAGCAATTGTGATTCCGACATAGTACATCCCCTAGCACCTCTTAGGATGTTAGACAACTGCGGACTCTGCTGCAATTGCCAACATCCATGTGGAAGAAGTTCTCGGGAGGCGCTTAATGCGCTGCGACGTCCTCTGTCAGCACCTCCCTCGAAATCAGAAACAGTGGATCGGCGACGCGCTGAAGTGACACGTCGAGCTTCGCCTGAAAGTCCTCATCGAAGAAGGCCTTCTCGAAGGTCTCCTGGTCGGGGAAATAGAGTTCGGTCATGTACTGATAGCGCGGCGATCCCTTGCGGCTCGCGTAGCTTGCGTAGAAATCGGTCTTGAGCAACCCGGGCATCTGCTCGACGGTCGACTTTTGATGGGACTGCGTGCGCCACTTGACGAACTCCTCATGGTCGGCGCCCGGGGGCAGATTGTAGAGCACGGTCAGCTTGATCATGTTCTCTCCTTCCTTGATGAATGGATGTTCACGCACGGACATAGTATCGCCCGCCGATATTTCAATAGGACGTTGGTGCCCTTGACTGGGCAAGGACGCGTCCTACAGCCATCACAACGCTAGCAAACGTGCTACATTGCCTCCAAGAATCCCAGCCTTTTCCTCCTCCGTGATCTCCAGCCGGTTGATGCTTTTGACCATCTTTTCCAAACTTCCGATTTGATGCGGATAATCGCTTCCTGCCAAAATCTGTCCCGCTCCGGCAAAGTTGATCGCGAACTGCAAGGCCTTCACATCGAAATTGACGGAGTCGTAGTAGAACGCCTTTAAGTATTCACTCGGCGGCTTGTCAATGTTCCCCCTGCATTGTGGGTAGGCCTCGTATCCTCGATCGAAGCGCTCGGCGAGATAGGGCACAGCGCCGCCCAAGTGAGCCAATACCCAGTTGATGTTGGGGAATCGCTTCACCACGCCGCTGAAGACCAGACCCGCTGCTGCCAGCGTTGTGTCGGAGACGAAGCCAACAAGCGGCATCAGCATGTAATCGGTCATCGCCTCCACACCAACCGGATAGGTTGGATGGATGAAGAAGACCCCTTTCAATTCGTTTGCTTTCTCGTACAACGGCCAAAACCATTGATCGCTCAATGCGACACCGTTGGCATTGCTGAATAGTGTGGCACCCTTCAACCCCAGCTTGGAGATAGCTCGCTCCAGCTCGACTACCGAGGCGCCGGGATCGTTCAACGGCAGCGTTGCCAAAGCGACGAAACGATCGCCATGCTCGCGTTGGATCTTTGCGAAGAGGTCATTCACCATCCGGCTCAATTCCACCGAGCGCACCGGCGTCTCGATCAGGGTGCCCGGCGCTGTAAGAGAGATGATCTGCTTGTCGACACCCGCTTTTTCTAAGGCCTCTTTGCGGGCGTCCATCAGTCGATGCCCTGTCACAAGGATGTTGTAATCGCCGGGAGAATGGAGAACCGGATTGTTGTCCTCATCGTAGGTCACCGTGTAGGCGCTGGGACCGGCTTCAATGGTCTCAACGTATTCCTGGGGGTACACGTGGTTGTGCACGTCGATGACTCTCATCGTCCTACTCCTTTCCTGATTGACCGAAGTAGCGCTCACATATCGTTTTGCACGGATCACGATGCCTCAGCTGGTCTTTTTAGATAATGTCACCTATCACACCCTGCACGGACCGAATCCCACTGCGATGCCCGTCGTAGCGCAAGTCATCCTTGGATGACGTACCGCATGATCGGCCGTCTCTCGGAACGACGGGCCACCTCAACGAAGCCGGCTCCGGCAAATGCTGACGGGATACCGAGATACAGGAAGAGATCGGGGACATGCTTGCTTTTCGGCTCGGTGGGATACCCTTCAAGGATGGTGCCACCACGGTCACGAACATAGCCGATGGCTGCCTCGAGCAGCTCTCTCATGACGCCACGACCGCGGACCGCCTTGGCCACAAAGAAGCAAACCACCGACCAAACCGGCTGATCATCGACCCGTTTCAGCACTCGCGAGCGCTCAAGCCGCGGATAGGCCTTCCGCGGAGCGACCGAGCACCATCCAACCGGTTCGCCGTCATGATAGGCGAGCAGGCCGGGGACCTCGCCGGACTCCACGATCCGTTTCATTGCCCGGCGGTTTTCCTCGCCCTTCTCACGCTCAAACTCCTTGGCGGTGAGTCGCCACCACATGCACCAGCAACCGCCGCAGGCCCCGCGCGGACTAAACAGCTGTTCGAGGTCCTCCCAGCGCTCTGGGGTGAGCGGATGGACTTCGAGTGTCAGCGGATGCTGACTATTCGCGTTGCTCGCCTTTCGTGTCATGACTTGATGATTCTGCCACACTGCTTGAGACCAATCCTGGCTGCGGTTTTCATGGCCAGAACTCTGGATCAGTAATCGAGGCGGTAGTCAACCTGCTCGCCCGCTCCCTCAATGGTGATAGTGCGCTTGACAGGGTCAAGGGTGACCGTGGCCCAGGAGGGCGGGGTCGGTTCCGCGCGATCGATGAGGGCTCGGAAGGTCACGTAATGAATATCGCCGATGTGGGAATAGGCTCCGTCGTGGTCGTGGCCCTGAAAGACGGCGATCACCTTGCCCGATTCTTCCAGGAGGGCCTTTACCTCTTCTGCGTTGTAGATCTCCGGGCCGCCGCTGCGAAAGTCGTACTCCACGTCAAGACGTTGGTGGACGCAAATAATCGTCGGCCGATCGGTTGCGGCGAGGTCATCGCGCAGCCAATCCAGTTGGAACGAAGGAACGTTTCCCTGGACGATGTAGAAGACGTGGCTGCAGTCTTCGTCTTGTCTGTTGTACTGGGCGTCCAGGACCACAAAGTGATAGGCGCCGGCATCGAAGCTGTAGTACGTCGCCGTCATCGTGACGCGCTCGAGGAATTCCTCCTTGGACAGGTCCTGCACGTCGTGATTGCCGATTACGTGATAGCGTGGCCCGTTGAACTGCGCGTAGATCGATTCGGCATCTTCCAGGATCCCAGGAATGCACGCAGGGTCTCCCGGAACGGCACCAAGCACGAACGTTCCATTGACGTAATCCCCAAGCTGAATCATCAAATCCGCTGGCCAGGCATTCATCGCGTCGACGCAGGCACTCAGCCGTTCGCGGTAGTTCACCATGACCAACCGTTCAACGGGGTTGTTGGCGTTGTGCGCATGGAAGTCGGCAAAAATGCCAACACGCAACGGCTCGGTTGAACTGGTTTCGCCAGCAAGAACCGGCACGACGAAGAATGAGAGAATAAATAGGCCAACAAGTAGAATCAGAGCCCTTTTAGGTAGGTTCACAGTAGCTCTCCGTCGGTGGTTTGCCCACAAGCCTATCGCGCGTGGTTAAGGATGGCAAACTACAGCAGTCTTACTGGACTCTGGTCGGACTCCACGAGCTGTCCAAACCTGGCTTCAGCCTGTAGAGATAGGGTTTGAGTTTTCAAAACCCTCTACTGAATTAGAAGACTTCTTTGCTGCTCTGCTGGAAGATGGATGACGATTTTGCAGACTTCATCGCCTTTAAGCACGCTCTCCAGCACTTCAACATCAACGGGTTGTTGCAGAATCTCTTCCCATATCCCTTTATAGTAGCCGGCGCCACAGTAACAGTACGTAGTCGGTATCGTGTCCAAAGTGTTCAGTACCGCCCTAACTCTCGGGCAGTGGCAGTATTCTTGGCGCTTTCTCTCAGGATCGGTCTCTAGCATGTAAGCGGCCAGGTTGCCGCTTTTCGGGATTTTGGTGGCGATGATCGTATTGCCTTGCTTGACTCCTGCCAGACCCCAGCCTCGCCTGACGATTTCTTCTCGTAGTTCATCACCCAATCCGAGGGTGCCGGTCAAGAACGACTCGAACTGCTGTTGCAGCATACGATGGGCCAAACCGATGTCTCTTGTTGTCTGATAGGCCTTTTTGACTTCCTGTAAAGCAGATTTCGGATACTGGCAGGCACACCTCGTCATGATCGCTTTGCGTTTATCCTCATCTACCAATGTCTCCAAACGCTCCATCGCGTTTTTCGTCCAGCCGATGATCTCTTGGCTACTGGACTCCGTCGAGAGCGCTTCGCTTCCTTGCATCACTTGCTCACGTATCTCTTCCCCAACAATCTCATCGAGACAACGTGAGAGTTTTGTCAGCCAAGTCCGCTCAAAATCTGGCTTTTCTGGCATGCTGTGCTTCATTTGTCCTTGACCGCTTCACACCTTATGGCACGAAAAGACAAGCCGTTCGTCGTCTCATTCTACTCTTCTGGGCCAAACAAATACATCATGCTCGGAGCTTGATATTCTGAGGAGATCCTACCGAATGCGTTTTTTGTGCGACAGTGAGTGGGGGATATACTATGGCCTTCTTGCTCATGCAAAAAGGAGGGGACCATGCGGACAGTCCTGTTTTTCTCAGTTGGAGTAGTTCTCTTGAGCCTTGCCATTGGTGCTCAAACGGTGAACTTAGGAAAGGAGTTCCAGGACGACTTGCTGGGATACGTTGTTTCCTATCCAGCGGATTGGATCTACCAAAGGCCGTCACAATTCACGGTGGTATTCAGCGGGCAACCAGGAACCGCGGCGTATTACGCGACGGTAACGATCCAAAACGTCGCTTCCACAAGAATCGGTGGGATCTTCGATGACGTCACATCCGTTGTGAACGACTACAAGTGCCAACTCGTCGCCGGGGTAGAGGAGATCTGCTTTTACGATCAGAAGACGTGGGTATGGCGCCTAGACGACGGGCGAGAATTACAGGGGATCGGCTTCACGGCCGAGTACCCGTTTCAAGGGGACGTCTTCAAGACCTCCCAGGTGATCTTTCCGCATGCCAACGGAAACATCTTCTGCTCGTGGGCGTACAGCGCGCCGGAAGAGGACTACGATGACTACATCAACATCGTCAACGCCATGTTCGATTCCTGGACCTTCACCAAGGGGGTCTCGGGCTCATCGACCGCACAACCGCCAGCCGGGTCAACCTCGTCTTCGCTCACGATCCTCTTTGAGGTGCGGGATCACATCTACCAGCTCGCCGGTTCCGATTCTGAGTTCAATCTGGGCAAGCGCGACAAGAAGCAGTACACGATCAGCGTACCTGTCCCAGGGTATCTGGCGTGCATTCTGGTCGACGAGCCGGAACAGTGGATCGGCGTCACGGTCTACAACCCGGCGGGCGAAGAGGTGGCGGGAAAGGCGACCACGGCGGCCAGCATCTACGGCGGCACGTTCGAAGTGCTTTCGGGAGCCTACAAGGTTGAGGTCGGTCCCGGGAAGTTCCTCGATGACTCGGACTTTCAGCTCTACGTGGTTTTCAGCCAAGACGAATTCACGGAGGAAGATCTGATCGCCCAGTTCGGCGATCCGTATCAGGTACTTGGGAAATGAAGAACAAGCTCGGGATCTAGCCTGTTTGACTGCAATTGATCCTGAACGTGCTCCTTAACGGTTTGTGGGGCCTCTCGGCGCGCGCTTTCAAAGATGAACCCCGATTTTCCGGAACTCGCCGTCGTGGAAGGGAGAATTTGACAGACATCGAAGTCCCCATGCTATGTTGCGTTGCCAGCGGAATGCCAATCATTGTCAGAGTATACCGAGAAGGGTAGGATGGTTGCGTCATGAGTTCAGTGTCTGTTAAAGCAGATCGTGATTTGCTTTTAGCCCGATTTCGGAAGCTCACCCGCGGAGCACCGACAATTGTGGGGCAGATTGAGCGCACGGGAGATGGTCTGCCACCTTGCGGATCAATTGGCTGTTGCTTTAGGTGACATTCCGTCAAAGCCAACGGGTAACCTCTTCACGAAGACATTCGCCAAATGGCTGGTGCTCTATGGTCCTTTCCCTTCTCCAAAGGGGAAGGTCAGTACGGTCCCAGAGATGCTGACAACACAGCCATCGAACTGGGAAGAAGACACCGCACGATTCGAGTCGCTCCTCTCACGACTGGTCGACGCCGAGACCCTTGCCCCTCATCCCGCCTTCGGAAGACTGAGTCACCGCCAATGGAGCATCCTCGCTGCCAAACACATCGATCATCATCTGCGGCAGTTCGGGGTCTAAAGAAGTCTGTTGGTGCGTACGGATCGAGAAGAAAGCACCGAGTGAAAAGACCAAATTGATGCCGAAGTATCGAGTGAAATCGACGCCTCTGGGACTATGCAAGGATGGAGCCATTGATGTGCGATTCGAACCACGGTAGGCGGTCAGTCGAAGCCCGAAGTCGGGCGCGCGGACTTCTCGGCCTTGGCAAGAAGCTGTGGGAGTGGGTGGCGAACAACGCCTTCATTGTTGACTTGCTGAGCATCGTGTGGTTTCTTGTGCGGACGGGAACAAAGCCATCACGAGCTGCCTATCCGTGCCAGCGTGTTGCCGCGGTAAACGGCTACGTGTGGCTAGCAGTCTACATCGCTCCCGTTCTTGTCAGGACAAGGCGCAGACTCCATCTCTCGGCAACGACACCGAGGGATGCTATCATCTTTCTGGCATTGTTGGTCGTGGGTCTTGCCGCGTGGAGTCTTCGCAACACAGACGGCAACGCTTCAGGACAAGCAATGGGGAATCAAGCGGTGAGGCTGAACCTGGCAAGCCACATTGCTGAGACGACGCCCACCTCTGAGATTTTCGTCGTCAACGGAACAGCCGGCAACGACGGCGGGATCAATGAACTGATCGACCTCATGGGCGAGAAGGGGTTGTTGTTCTACCAATCTGAGACCCCTGGGCAGAACAAAGGTCCAACCGGTCTCATCGCAAGGGACGATGTCGTCATCATCAAGATCAACTGCCAGTGGGACGAACGCGGTGGAACCAATACCGACCTGTTGAAAGCCCTAATTCAGGCGTTGGTGGACCACCCCGACGACTTCGTCGGCGAGATCGTCGTGGCGGACAACGGGCAAGCACAGTACGGCTCAACCGGCAGGGGAGGGAGCCTCGACTACTCACGCAACAACGCCGAGGATGCCTCCCAATCCGTCCAGAGCGTCGTCGATTTCTTTGCCAAGGAGTATGACGTCTCAACCTACCTCTGGGACGCCATCACCACAAACCAGGTCGCCGAATACTCGGAAGGGGACAGTGAAGACGGCTACGTGGTGAGCGAGACACCCGATCCGGCGACAGGAGCGCTGGCGGCCTATCCCAAGTTCCGGACCGCCTTTGAAACCTTCGTCAGTTTCAAGCAAGGGATATGGGACCCCGAGACTAAAGGCTACGACGCCGATCGGCTGAAGGTGTTGAACGTCCCCGTGCTCAAGAGCCACAGCATATACGGAGTGACAGCG
>CAZOUO010000039.1:0-18176 GCA_964582975.1 uncultured Thermotogae bacterium
ATACAAAGTCAGGAGGCTTACCACCACCCTTGTCGTATACCCCTCGAGTCTGCCCGCAATCTTACGGAAGGCATCAATATGAAACTGGGTATCTGTCACGTTGCTCAAGATGATGGGATCGTACCGCCAGATAACGCGATCAGGACCAAGGCGGCGGGAGAGCTCCCTAAACGCAGTAACAGCCGAGCCGAGGGACGGGCTCTTTGGGTCGAGCAAACGCGGATTGTCAAGCATTGTGAAGTGAAAGAAGTAGTGGTAACCCAGCGAATCGAGCTCGCGAAGAAACGGAAACAGGGGCCTGGGATTTCGTGTCCAAAACACGATGGCGTCGACATCGTCTGGCAGAAGTGAAACACGGCTTGTTTGATTTGCGTTGTAGGGATTTGACACTAGGCAATACCCAGCACGAATTCTGTTGATGAACCAGTCTGCGTAGAAGGCGGGGATATCCGTACGCCGGCTAGCACTGATGATGCTCAGCAAAAACCTCCTGGATGGTTGTTACTCACCCTTCGCTACAGAACAGTGTTGGCGCATTCCTTGTTCGCCCTTGCATGTCCGAGCGAGGTTCACCGAAGCCAGATCACTTATGAGAATGCTAGGCAGCGGGCCGGTGCCTCAATCCTCTGCCCAGGCGGGCATCGCTTGCATGAAGTGGTCCGCGCGTTTCTGTGCCTGTTCCTCAGTAATCCCCTCTTGCCAGCTCTTCAGCCACCAGGCGATGCCTTGCTTGACCTTCTCGCGGAGCTTGAGGTTGCCCGCCTCATCGGCGCAGTGCTTGCAGTAGATGTCCGAGGCTCCCTTCGCTTCGGGAGAGTCTAACGGCATAGAGCAAGAATGACAGTAGTTGGCCATTTGTACCTCCTTTGATAATCCTGGCCCACCGCCTGCTGCTTACTCTAGTCAGTTTCCTCTTTGATCGCAACTCCCTCACACTTCAAAGTGAGTAAAGAAGAAACCTTGACGCACTGGCCATGTAGGCGTGTTTCAAGTTATCATGTAGAGGGTGGTGGTAGTAAAGAAGTTGCGGAGTACGGCGTTGTGTAGGCTGCAGGCAAAGTTTGTGTATCGAAAGATGGATGGAATGTTAGGAGGCGTGAAGCTGTGAGCATATTGTCCGCGATCGGGAACACCCCACTTATTGAGCTGACGAATCTGAACAAGAAGAACCCAAAAGTCAGGATTCTTGGAAAGCTCGAAGGATCCAACCCCGGAGGTTCAGTCAAAGACCGGCCTGCCTATTACATGATAAAAAAAGCAGAGGAATCTGGTGAACTCACCAAAGAAAAGGCGATTCTTGAGCCAACGTCTGGGAATATGGGGATTGCCCTGGCGATGATAGGAGCCGCAAAGGGTTACCGGGTCACGCTGTTCATGCCTGAATGTGTCAGCACAGAGCGACGGCTTGTCCTTGAGGCATTCGGTGCTGAGGTGGTGCTTACCTCTGCCCGGGAGAAGACAGACGGTGCGATTAGAGGGGCACTGCAAGCTTTTCAGGAGCAACAAGGGCATTACTACATGCCCAACCAATTCACGAACCAGAACAACGTGCTTGCGCACTACGAGACGACCGGGCCAGAAATCCTTTCCCAAACAAACGGAGACGTGGATGTCTTTGTTGCTGGTATGGGAACTACCGGAACTTTGATGGGGACAGGCCGATATCTGAAAGAGAAGAAACCCGATGTCAAGATTGTTGGGGTTGAACCTTCGGAAGGCCATACGATACAAGGACTCAAGAACATGAACGAGTCCATTGTCCCCAAGATCTATCAGTCGAGTCAGTTGGATGAGAAGATCGTCATCGAAGACGGTGAGGCGTTTGAAATCACCAGGCATCTTGTCACTGAAGAAGGTCTGTTTGTCGGAATGTCAAGTGGGGCAGCCGTTGCAGGAGCCTTGCGCGCAGCCAAAGAAATGGGTTCTGGCACTATTGTTGTGGTCCTACCTGACCGAGGCGACCGCTATTTGAGCACCACGCTGTTCAGGTCAATCTGTGCGAAGTGCCCGCCATGACCTGTATCATGGCGCAGTTCAACGTCTGGTATGGGACACCACCGTTAATGGAGACTGAGACTTAAGTTCAAGCAAGGAGGTGAGGAAACGTGGCAAAATGCGCGGACATGAGATTAGGCCAAGTCTACGTCTGTGGGGACTGCGACCTTGAGCTTAAGGTCGTCAAAGAGTGCGATTGCAGCAGTGGCACTGAAGAATGTGCATACTCAGCGGCTGAATGCTGTGGTGGTCAGCTGCAGCTGAAGGAAGGCTAGGACTCTTCGGAATCCCGCTAGTTGCTGTTTTTACCTAGCGATGCTGGTGTAGTGTCCCTGTACTTCATCGGCCCTATAGAAAGCTTTTTGGCCGGACTGGTCAAAACTGTGCTTCTTAATCAATATGCCATGAGTTGGAGATTCTGTACGTTCATCGATTCAAAAAATGTGCCCTTTTGGAATTGAGCAAGGCTGGATAGGCTGTTGACATGACTGAGAGAGTGTTGATTCTAGATGGGTCGATCTATCCTGACATCTATCGGCCGGCCGATGAATGGCGGGCCTTGCTCGGCGGTGTGCCGGCCGATGCCGTGCATCTGCCTTCGGGCGAATCGGTCCCTGATCTTGCGCCGTACACGCATGTCATCGTGACCGGTTCCGAGGCGTCAATTAATCGACTCGAGCCCTGGTTTGACGTTGAGGCCGAAGCCGTTCGTCGCGCGTTTGAGTTGGGTAAGGCAATGCTTGGTAGCTGCTTTGGGCACCAGATGCTCGCCCGGGCCCTCTCCGGCCCGCAGCATACAGCAATTTGCCCAACCCCTGAGGTCGGTTGGATCGAGGTTGAGGTGATCGAACGTGACGAACTGCTGGAAGGATTGAGAAATCCGCTCCACATGTTTGCCTCTCACTTCGACGAAGTGACGTCTCCTCCTCCACCGTGGAAGGTGCTCGCTCAAAGTACGGAGTGCGCGGTCCAGGTCATGCGCTACGCCGATCGGCCGATCTGGGGGATCCAGCCTCACCCTGAGATCCCGCCGGAGAACGCCCGTCGGCTCATGGAAGGGATACTAACACGCGCTCCACAGATCGCGTCCTTCATCCGCCCGGCTCTCTTGCAGCCTCCACGAGACGATGGGGTTGCCGCAGAGATCGTCCGTCGCTTCCTCAACGCGAAGAGCTAAGCCGTCAATCGCCGTTTCACGGGATGGCCAGCAGGCCCTGTATTTCATTTGCAGTACGGGCTGCTTTGCTTCCTCGCCTCTGCTTACCGCTTAAGAGCCGTCTGCGTGATTTGGATAACCGACACCGGTTGTTTGTTGTGGTAAGGTAGGAGAAAGAGGAGGAGGTAAGGGTTGTGAACAAACTATCTATTGTGGAAGGTATTACCTTTGTCTGCCTGGTGCTTGCTACTGGGGTTGTCTGTATGGCAGCAACCTCATCCGGGGCGTCCGCAGCGCGTTATCAGATGGGCGAGACCGTCGTGTTCCAGGTTGAGGAACGCACCATTAGTTGGTGGGGTTGCTGTTGTTGCGAGTGCACCTGTTGCGAGACGCAGGTATCGGGATGGCACGTGACCGATGCATGCGGGGTGTGGATCTATTCCGTGGAGCATGACGTGGCAGTTCTTGCATCGAGCTGGCAAGGAAGCTGGTCACAAGTTGATTCCTCGGGTTCGCAGGTCACGGCCGGGTACTACGAGATCGTTGTGGAGACCTCGGTGGGGGCGCTCTCACGGTGCATCGAGATTACCGATTCCTGCCGTAGCCGGCGTTTAAGCCCGTGCGCGTGTCGGACTCGTTGCACTTGTCAAGAAGCACCGAGCATTACCGACGACTGCTGTCGAGCTACCCTGAAGCTTGTCGCTGAAAGGACGTCGTGTTGTCTTTCTTCCCTCTGGCAATGTAGCCCGAGCTGTCCGTAGGCGAACGCCAAACACCGGCCCACAGTTTTGTGCTCATCGTGGCTTTTCCCGGGTCACGTACAGCCAGAGGGTTCTCCTTGACAGGATGAAGCTGGTTGGACGTCCGCGTATACTCTCCAGTGTAACTTCTACAGTGGCTATTTCCTCATGAGGTGAGCGGGAGTGGCGCAGGCGGTGCGGGAACTTGCTCGTGCGGCCATGGCGGCCTATGAGAGGCTTGAGAGCTTTGAGGCAACCCAGAAGATCAGCGCTGGCCCTATCGACGCGGAAGCGCGGGTACGTTTCAGGAAACCTAACAAGATTACCGTTGAGTACCGGTCCTATCAGGATCCGTTAGTGGAGTTCGAAGAGCGGTTCACAGGTGGGGTAGAGTTTGTTGCCGATGAGCTTGTCGGGATGCAACTGATCTACGATGGACGCGGCACGTGGCTCTATGAAGCCAAAAACGATATTGCCTTTTACAGGCCGGGACGGACTCTCTACTCACCGCTGCCCGGGACGAATTCCCTCGGCGAAATAGGCTTTTTGCGCGATCTGACACGCGATTTTTTGTTACGCGACGCCGGGCAGGAGTCGATTGACGGGCAGACCGCTCATCGCTTGGGAATCAAGCCTAAGGCACAACACCGGTCGCTTCTTCTCAAGGAAGAGGTCTTTCCTCTCAAAAAAGCGACGCTGGCGCTCGACGCAGAGACGAGCTTCCCTTTAAGGATCACCTACACTCCGGCTGGCCCTTCCACTCTTTCTCTCCTTGTTGGATCCTCGACCTCTATCACTATCGAATACTCAGATCTAATCCTGGACAAAGTTAATGAGGAACGGTTCACCTTTACGCCGCCTGAAGGGACTCGCGTGTTTCGGGAGGAGCAGGTACCCAAGGACGCGCTGGAAGAGACGCTTCCGTTCATCGTGCCAATGCAAGTGTTGGAAAAAGACGTAGGCTACGCGCTTTATGGTAATCGTGCGGCGGTGACCCTCAACGATGAAAAAGATCGTGCCTACGCGCTATTGACCCTCGTGCCATCCAAGGAGGGCGACTCCGGCGAACGGACGCGGCACGTGCTCACACTGCGTGTTGGCAACTACTTATCTCGGAACATGAGCCGCCGCCGGGCCATGCTCTCCGACCAAGGAGAAGAGATTACAATAGATGAGTTATCTGCAAGATTTCTTGACCGTGGAGCTCTGGTAAAGGATCAGATTCCTACCGAGGCTGCGCGACAGATAATCGAAGTTGGATGGGAGAAAGACGGGGTCTACTGGTTTCTCCTTGGAGAAGAATTGGGAAAGGGCGCCCTGATCGAGCTCGCGACGACTCTCGTGCAAGCGCAAAGCAAATAAGTTCCATCTAACTGTTGTGTGTGGAAGAGTGTGATCTGGCTAGACTATGATTGCAGAGCCTTTGGATAAGGACGCTTCAATGGGTAGGGTAGAGGGGCGAGATCGAAGCGTGCCTGAGGAGCTCTCTCTGGAAAATTATTGCATGCCGGAGTCTGACGAGGTGCTTCTGGCCGAATGCGACGTCGAAACATTTCGCGCCAGTGGGCCGGGGGGACAACACGTCAACCGGCGTGAGACGGCGGTGAGGCTCCGTCATCGTCCTACGGGAATTGTGGTGACCAGTCAGGATGAGCGAAGCCAATTTAGGAACAAGCAAATCGCGTTGGCGCGTTTGCGAAAGAAACTGGAGGAACGTTCTAGACCTTCTCCTGTCCGTATTTCCACCTCCGTGCCCCGGAGGGTGCGCCGAAGTATCCGCGAGTTCAAAAGAAGACGTGCGCTGAAAAAGCATCTTCGCCGAAAGCCTGGTCTTGATGAGTGACACAATCGCATCGAGAGATCGCGGTTAAGCTTCACTTGCTGTCGTGAATTCTTCCTGTCTTGTGTGCTGTTGGTGGAGATTAACAAGAGGAGTGGATTCGTATTCGGAGTGGCAGCAAACTTGCATGTGGGGCTACACGCAAAGTGGCTTTGGCGCATGAGCTTGTGTGGCTACGGCCTGCTCTGTGGGTAAGCAACGGCCAAATATCAGGTAGAAAACCAGGGGCCTGTCGGACTAAACTCTTGTGGGCGTCTTGCTCTTTTATCCACTGCTCGCTCTATGGAGCAAAGTATTGGCGCTTACCTCGTCAAGATCTGATAGAGGCTCGATTAACCATGACCTTAACATGTAGTATATATTGGCTTTTCAGTCTATCAAGCTCGCAACACTTGCTGCACAGTGATTGCTAAGAAAGATGATTCTCAATTTGTTGCGCAAACAGCAGGGCTCAACTAGTTTTCGCGTCCTTTATTGAATGATCATGCATCTTCACAATCGATATTAAACCAATGGAAATCATTCCTATTGAGGCAGCCAACCATATGCATACGTAGCTTCCTGTCTTATCTATGATTAAGCCTGCTAGAGGAGGAAAGGTAAGTATACCGGCTCTCACAAATCCCAAGCCTACTCCTGATACTATTCCTGTTCGTCCTCTACCCGCGTATTCGGAGAGCATTGTGCTGAAAATCGATGGCCAGCCAAAGATTGTCGTTCCGATCGTCATTCCAATAAGGATTAGCAACGGGCGGCCAATTGAAGTACTTCCTAAAAGCGAAAACCACAAGCAACAAGCGCCTCCCAAAAGAAGAATACTTGCCAGGAGATTCTTTCTTCTTCCTTGCAAAACAAAGTCGCTCCACCCCCCCCAAAAGGGACGAGCGAGTATGCCTGCACCTTGCGCTATGCTTATCGTTGACGCGCCAAGAAGAGGCGAAATGCCAAGTTTCTCGCAAAGAAAAAGCACGAAAAAGGTCAGAATGCAAAATTGCACTCCACCTAGCAATAAACCCACTATCCCCACAAACAGTATATACGGATCTCTAAGTACTTTGGAGACTTCGTTCACACGAGCTGGGCCAGAAACCGGTTCGGAATCGTAAGGGGGATCCCTATAACAGGTCAGTGAAACCATGCTCATGATTAGAGCTGGCGCTGCTGAACATAGCATAGCTGTTCGCAAGCCAAATCTTGTGGCCAGCACTGGTAGGATGGCGTAGGAGCAAAGACCCCCAACCGATACGGCCGACGTCATCAGACCTATAGCTGTGGCTCGCATCCGGTCAAAGCCAGAAATGCCCATGATGCCCTTATTGACGGCTGGCACAATCGTGCTTTGCGCAATTCCCAATACAGCCACGGCGAGCATCATTATGCCAAAAGCACTAATAACGGAGAGGGAGCAAAGAAGGATCCCTATAAACCCGAGCCCAAACGTGAAGGAAAGCCTTACTTGAAAGCGGTCAACAAACCATCCCCCAGCGACTGCTGCTAGAAGGCTCCCCCCATAAAGGCTAGTGGAGTATAGGCCAATCTGTGAGTGAGTTAGGTTCATCTCCTTGACGATGAACGGAGCTAACGCAAGAAAAGTCGCTGTTGCAAAGGATACAGAAGCTTGACTCGCGAACACAATCGTCGCAAGTCTAATATTGTATTTACTAGACAAGCTTCTGCTCATTGTGTCCGATTGTCATGCACAAGCGGATGGGGATGGTAACGTATGGTTTGGAGCTGCCATGTGATTAGCACGTTGTATTTCGTATAGGTTCTTGAGTTCTGCCTATTCACTTCCTATCCTGTAAATAATGCGTTCGAGTTCTTTTTCTGATACCATATTTTGGTGAGTAACTGCGCTTTTTACTTCTTCAAGTATTCGCGAAAACTGCTCGTCTGTGACGTGCAGCCCCATATTCTCCAGCTTAGCGGCTAATGAGCCAGACTGGCCACTTCTTATCTTCCCTTTTGCCCACTCAAGAGAGCGCTCCCGTCCAAACATTTCAGGTTTGAACCCTTCCCAAGCCCACCAAACCCCCTTTAGGACTGTAGCCATATGAGAATCAATCTGGTGTCTTACTATGTTCTCGCCAACGATCGCTTTGTTAGCCGCGAGTGGGATTTTGAATGTTTCTTCTACAAGTTTAGATAATTCATAGAGCTTCTCTTTTTTTATTCCAGTTGTAATGTTATAGAGAATTTCCAAGGACATTACAATCTCTTCTAGAGCACTTACCCCGGCTTTGTCTCCAAGGCCGTTGACGACGACGTCAGCGACACCTGCCCCTGCCTGAATACCGGCCAGTGCGTTGGCTGTGGCCAAGCCGTAGTCATCGTGACAATGGACTGCAACTTCACAGCCAGGCCCCGTGATCGCTCGAGCCAGCCTCACAAGATACGCTATCGTCTCAGGGAGTGCCACGCCCTGCCCATCCATCACGTAGATGCGCTCCACACCAGCGTCATATGCTGCCTCATAGATCTTAATGAAGTTTCGCAACGGTGTTCTGATCCCGTCCACGAGTGTCAATGCCGGATGAACTCCCAAAGTCTTCGTGTACTCAACACAGTCCACAACTCGCTCTGGAACCGCGTCTACGGGCAGCCATGGAGTCGTTGCCGCCAGCGTGTGGGAGCCGGAGGCCAATAGGCAAAGTATGTCTGAACCAGCTTCCACCGCGCGATCCAATTCCGCCTTCCATTCCTCCGCATTGGTGTAGGTTCGTGTGTGGGAAACGAGCTTGAGCGAGGTGCCTTCCGACTTGAGTTCGCGTGAAAGGTCGAAATGCTCCTCTATGGCCCCTACATAACCAACTTCGATCTCCGGGACGCCGATCTCCTCGAGCTTGCGAGCGATGCGCATGCGATCTTCCAGGCTGAGGTAGACACCGGGTGTCTCTTCACCCTCGCGCAGCGTCTCATCGCACAGTGTCACCGGGCCTTTGAGGATGGCTTTCCCTGCATGCTTTTGGACGATACGGTTGAGCGTTGGTCGCCACGTTCTTTTCTCCTCATCGAACTCCAGTTCCTCTTTCAGTCTCTCGAGAAACCCAGAAGTGCCATTCTCTACCATTGATTCGCTCCTCCTCTTCCATTAGGTTCGCATTAGAGTCTCGTGTAGCGTTTCCCAAATCTGAGGTACACAGAGATTAGGACTACGGAAACAGCCAAAGCAACCGTCCCTATCGCTGCGCCAAGGGGCCAGTTCACAGTTTGCAGAAAATACTGGTACACTAAGGTTCCCAGCACCTTTACACGGCCTCCTCCCAATAACTGCGGATAAATGAAGGAGGCAAAAGCGCCACAGAAAACGATGATGCATCCAGACACAACTCCCCCGATGCTCAGTGGCAGTGTGATCCGCAAGAAACGTCGAATCGGGCCTGCACCAACGCTTTCCGCTGCTTCCAGTAGACTTCGGTCAATGCCGACAAGCACGCTGAAGATGGGAAAAATCATGAACGGCAAGAAGTATTCAGACATACCAATCGCCACGGCTTGTCTGTTCCAAAGGAAGCGAACGGAATGATCGGTGACTCCTAGCCAGAGTAGCAGTTTGTTGAGTGGTCCCTCTGCAGATAAGACGATCATCCATCCGTAGGCTCGGACGATCCCTGCAACGAATAGAGGTGCCACAAGTAGAGGCGGGATCAGTATAGTCAGTCGGGATTTGGAGAAAGCTAAGAAGTAGGCTATCAGATACCCGAGAACCAGATCGACCGCCATGATGGACAGTGCTAGCAAGACAGTCTGGAGCAAAGCGCGGGTGTAGTATCGGTTCGTGAACACTCTGACGTAGTTATCGAGTACAACTTGATTGCTCCAAAGCCCGGATCGACTTGGAGCCAAGAAGCTTACAAAAACAGCAAACACAACTGGAACCACGAAGAGCAGCACTAAAACAACCACGGGGGGAGCGAAGAACGGAATCGGCCCACCGAGCAATCGACGTTGCCTCAGGGGCACAACTTTTCTCACGCATGTTCCCATACTATCTCTCCGATACTCCGAATTGCTTTCCAGCTGGCCGTTCCCCCTGCCCCTGCCCCTGAACCTCCCGCATTATCCCTAGGCTCTCGATTGACCCAGACACGCTGCAATGCCCACTACACCTGCTGCGTTCTTCTTCGACGTTGCGCCAGCTAGCCTTCTATCGGATCACTTCATCACTGTTTTCAAGCCGATCGTTTTCTGGATGATGAACACCGCCGCCACAGAAAGGAGCACAAACACGCTAGCGATAGCGTTAAGACTCGGATCCAAGCCGTACTCTGCTTTTTGGAATAGGATCACCGGCAAGGCTGAGACTCCTGGTTTCGCAAGGAACAGGGAAAGACTCAAGTTCCCAAATGAAACAACGAAACTAAAAAGGACGGCGGAGAAGATTGCGGGCTTGATGAGTGGCAGGAGTACCACCAAGAAAGCCCGAAGCCTGCTGGCACCTAGGCTGAGGGCGGCTTCCTCATAGGACTTCTCAACGCCGTGCAGCGATGGAAGCAGAACCCGAAACGCGTACGGCAGGGTAATGAGGGTGTGTCCTATCGCCAACGTGAGGAAGGATGTTCGCATGCCCAGTAGAGAGAAGTACATCAGCATGGACACTCCGATGACGATGGTCGGCACCAACACCGGTGTCTGGCAGAAGATATTGAGCACACCCTTCCCGCGAAAGCTGTAGCGTGTCAACGCGTATGAGACCAGGAATCCCAAGACGAGAGAGACACTAGCCGCAACGCACCCAAGCGCGAAACTCAATGTCAGCCCTTGGATGAAAGCCCGAGTCTGGAAGGCCTTCACGTACCATGCAAGAGTGAATCCCTGCGGGGGGAACGTCAGGTAGGCCGTTCTCGTAAACGACGTCGCGAGCACAATTAGGATGGGGGCGCCGATGTAGATGATGATCAGCACGGTGATCGTCCCCAGAATGAGGTCTCGCCAGTTTGGCCTTCTCTTTCTAGTCATGTTTTCCATTATTCTGGCCGAAGGCCTGGCGGATTAGTTGTGCAACCTGTTTCTCCGAGAGTACGTCGGCTTGGGTGACCGCATTGTGGGCCGCGCTATACGCGGTCGCCACTGAATCTGGGGTGACCTGGATATTCAATTGCTCAAGCATCGCGGCAATGGCCCCGGAAGTGCCTTGCCTGATCTTTCCTTTCGCGAACTGGAGCTTGCGAGTCCTACCAAACATCTCTGGATTGAGGACTTCCCACGTATACCAACCCTCTCTGAGCATGGCGGCGATGTGACTGTCAATCTCGTGTATATCGACGTTCTTGCCGACGATGGGTTTGTGTACTGCGCGTTTCACACCGTACATCTCCGCCACGAAATCGCTGAGAGCTTGAAGCTGCTTGACATGGATACCGGTGGGTATTCCGTAGATGACTTCGAGAACGACAACAATCTCTTCCAGAGCGGTTATCCCTGCCTTATCTCCGAGGCCGTTGACGGACGTGTCCACAATGCTTGCACCAGCCTTGACCCCTGCGAGCGTGTTCGCAAGTGCCAGTCCAAGATCGTTATGGCAGTGCAAGCCGATCTCAATGCCGTCACCGACTATCCCGCGTACATGCTTGGTCAGGCAGTAAATCGCCTCGGGCGTGGCACCGCCAACTCCATCCATAATGTAGACCCTATCTACACTGGCTTTAGTAGCCGCTTTATAGGTTTCCTGAAGGAAGTCCTTGCTCGTCCTGACCGGATCCGCAATACCGAACCCCGCTTCCACACCCAACTCCTTGGCATAGGTAATGCAATCGTAGATTCGCTGCGGGACCTTGGCCTTGGGAAACCATGGCGTGGTTCTGTGAAGACAATCGGACCCAAAGGCGATAAACGTCAGAATGTCGCTTCCTGCCTCAATCGCGCGCTCGATCTCCCGCTCCCACTCCGACCCCCTTGTATAGGAACGGGTGTGCGAGATAAGCTTCATCTTCGTTCCATGATCCTTCAGCCTCTTCGTGAATGCGTAATGCTCCTCTATTGCGCCTGGGTAACCGGTCTCTATTTCCGGAATGTCTATGGCCTCAAGCGCTTCGGCAACGCGCATCTTGTCCTCTATCGACAGATAAACGCCAGGGGTTTCCTCGCCTTCGCGCAGTGTCTCATCACTGAGCGTGACTTTGGCAGGGAGGGTAAACCCTTCGCGGGCTGCAGCTTCGAGGTTCCAAATGCCGTTCCACGCGGTGTTTCCCGTGAATACCATGCCATCTCTAACCTCCGCTTCTCGGGCCATCTTTCCCCTCCGTGCCTAATTCGTTGATGAAGCGTGCTAGGTAGGTTGATACCATCTCTATTATCTTCTCGCCCAGTTTGGCACTGCACTCTTCTAGAGAACCCCACCCTCCCGTATTCGTGACGTCATCGGTGTCAAAGATGGCATTCACGAGTGCTCCTTCGAACTCAACTGCATTGAGCGCTGCCTTGCGAATCTTCGACGTTATCTCGCCTGAGACCTCCAAAGGAATGGTCCGCTTGCCCTCTTCCAGATCAACACTGTCAGGAGCCAATGCAAGGATCACAGAAGCCTCTCGTCGATCCGCATGCCCTCTCTTGTATTGCCCGAAATCCATCAACTGCTGGGCTAAGCGCAAGCACTGAACCATATAGAGGCGGATTCGCTTTTGATGTTTATTATAGAGGGCTTGGGCAGTTTCATTGATGATCGCCTGGTTTCCTCCATGCGTATTTACTATGAGGATATCAGAGACTCCATGAGCCATCAGACATTCGCACACATCCGTAATGAGGTACTCGAAAGTCACCGTTCTGAGAGTAATCGTACCTGGGAACCGCATATGATGAGCCGATCGCCCGTAGCAAATCGTCGGCAGCACGAGCGCTTCGGTCCTCTCAGCGATTCGCCGGCAGATTGCCGTGGCGATCACCGTATCAGTGTTGAGAGGCATGTGCCTTCCGTGCTGCTCGTGGCTTCCAATCGGTAACACTGCGATACCGTTTGTTCTCAGGTTGTTTTTCACTTCCGGCCATCTCATCGTTTCCAGTAAAGCCATTGGTTCACCTCTCAATAGTCCCTACGTTGATTGTGTATTGCCCGGTTGCTACGAATGCCAGGGTCCTGCAGCCAATGACCACCCCGTGAACAGGTGAAACCAGTCTCTCAACTTCTCGGCCAAACAGATCAGTGATGATCGCCAGAGTCTCTCCCTTAGACACCTCCTGGGCTGCATCAACAAACATGTTGAGGACGCCGCCGTGTGTTGGTCGCAACCAGTTGCCCTGTTTGACATAGATTATGTCACTTGCTTTTTCGACCTCTCCCTTCACGATGCCCATTTGCCTGATGCAGTTCATCAGGGCTCGATACATCCCACTGACGGCCTCTGGATGCAAGCGCCCTTCTCCCCCTATTTCAACTGTCACCGAAGGCCGTTCGAGCTTCAGCATTTGGGTTTTGATCGATCCTGGTACTTTCTCCTGGACCCACGCCGGCTGCGTTTCCCAGATGATTCTGAAGCCAGTGGCGAGAGCCAGATCCTTATTCTGCTCGCCAAGATCTCCGGGCCCCGTGTAGAAAGCAGCATACGGCGCGATCTTGCCCATTCTCCCACAATCATGTACATCGAGCACCGCATCAGCATACTCGGTAATGTACTGGAAGACCTTGTGGACTACTAGCTCACTGTGGGCGAAGAGATGCATTGCCTTCTCAAGCGGAGCTCCAGGCCAGATGCGATTCATATCCATGCCGTCTTGGGGCGCCATCCGTTCTCCAACTCGGAATGCCTGCACATTCAACATGGGAATCAGCACAATCGCGCCATGAACATCCTTTGGAGCGACCGTCTCCAAGACCTGATGTATGGCACGCATGCCTACGCATTCATCACCATGAACCCCGTTCTGGATCCAGATTGTGGGCCCTTCGCGCTCCCCATTGATGACCGCCACAGGTACCTCAATTGGACTGCCATCGTAGATTTCTGAGATGGGGATGGATCCAAACTCGACCGATGCTGGCTTTGAGACCACAGAACCGATTTCGATGTTTCTACTCATGCTGCCTCCTTATTCTTAACGTATTCTTCTATCGGGACGTTTCTTCCTATTCCTCTGCGGTTACGCTGTCTTTGGAGATTTCCTCGGCTCCTAACTCAGGAAAGAAAGACACTGCATCCAGGTTGAGGAATAGCTGGAACTCGCGTTCGAGCATTCCAGGGAGCATCTTTTGAGACGAAGGCACATTGACTTGAAGCATTACCTCTTCTCCATTCTGCTCACCCAGGGACAAAACGTATTTTAGACGCTCGCCCTCGAAGACCTCGTGTTTGACAAAAGCATGAAGGACCAGCTCATCTGTATATGTCGAGCGATTAAACGTGATGCTCTCAGGACGCACGGCCAAGTATACTGTCTGGCCAGAGGAAACCTTCGTTGAGAAGTGGCGTCTCGATATTCGATGGGCTTGCCCAGCCAATTCTAGATCTACATGATCCTGGTCTTTGGCCATCACACGTGACAGGAGGATATTTGATTCCCCTATGAACTCTGCTACAAATTTGCTTGCTGGTTGTTTGTAGATCTCGCGAGGGGGAGCCAATTGAGCGATGTGCCCCTGTTGCATGACACCAATTCTATCAGACATTGCCAGGGCTTCAGCTTGATCATGAGTGACATACAATGTGGGAATAGAAAGTTCCTTCTGAATACTTACAATTTCTAGACGAGTTTCTCTCCTCAATTTAGCATCAAGATTGCTTAATGGCTCATCCAATAGGAGTACGGATGGCTCAATGGCTAGCGTTCGAGCCAGGGCCACCCGTTGTTGCTGTCCTCCGCTGAGTGTTCCTGGATATCGATCTTCGAACCCTGCAAGGGAGACCATTTCGAGTACTTCCGCTATGCGCTTCTCGATTGCTTTTGCTGGCAATTTCTTCTTCAGGGCAAGTCCGAACGCGATATTCTTTCTTACTGTCATGTGAGGCCATACAGCCCAGTTTTGAAAAACTAGCCCCACCCCTCGTTTGTTGGGAGGCACAAAAGTGACTCGTCTTCCTTCGACAAATACTTCTCCGCTATCCGGATGTTCGAACCCGATTACACACCGAAGTGTGGTTGTTTTTCCGCATCCACTTGGGCCAAGAAGTGTTAGCAACTCTCCTTTCTTTATCTCGAAAGATACGTCTTCACAAGCGACAGTCGATCCAAAATTCTTATACAGGCTATCAACCTTCAGCCCAGGTTCTTCTTTCATATTGCTGTACTCATCAATATAATGTTTTTTATCTTACAAGCCGGTGTTTTGCTTGCGCGAGATGTCGCCTCATAGCTTTTGCAGCTCCTTCTCCATCTTCGCTTCGCAAATACTTGAGAATTAAGTTGTGCTCATGGTTGCTCTCGCAATACCTATTGGAAGATACATAGAATGCAGCTTGCTGCGTGCTCCACATCATCCTTTTGACAATATCGGAGATGGCAGAATTCCCCGACGCATCAAGGAGGATTGTGTGAAATCTGCGATTGAGCATCTCAAAGGTCACGGCCTGTTGGTGCGTCCTAACCTTGCCGGGAAAATTTTTTGAGACCTCTTCAAGCTTGAAAAGCAGGTCTTCGGACATTCTTTCGGCTGCCAACCTACAAGCATACGGTTCCAATAACTCCCTCACAGTGTAGGCTTCAAGAACCTCCTCTAAAGAACACTCTGCGACTCGCGCACCTTTCGTAGGAGTTATTTCAACTAGACCTTCCGTACTAAGGAGTTGAAGCGCTTCTCGAACTGGTGTACGACTGACATTAAATTTGGATGCCAAAGAACTCTCAGTTAGCACAGTGCCTGGAGGTAACGAGAAATCGACAATGCTGTCTTTGAGGGATTCGTAGACGTTCTGAGCAAGTGACGGGCTTGTATCGCGTAAAAATCTTGCCACTTTCCTCCGCGTCTGGATACTAGACTCACTTTTTTGCATACTTTCAGTATACAATTTTAAGCATTGGTAGTCAAGCCTGATAAGCAGCATCTAAAGTGCAGAATGAAGTTTAGTAAACAGCTTGATTTTCCGACTCAAAGCGGCGACTTGACTTATTTGTATTCGAGCGGTATACTAATTGTGGTGAGTTTTGGGCTAGCCTGAAATTTGGAGTACAAGGAGGTAGACAACGATGAGTGCAAAAAGTCTTCTGCAACTTTGCGGTTGGTGCTTTTTGCTGGTGTGTTTGATTGGATTTTGGGTCCTGGCAGTAGGGCAGGGTAGACAGTATGAAGGACAGCAGCTCATTGTAGCGATGCCGGGCGGACAATGGGCCGAGGTTACGGAGCAACAGATTTTTGCTCCTTTTGAGGAAGCGACCGGTGCTGACATCATAGTTGCCACCTACGGCACATCCGCAGATGCATTCTCCAAGATGCTCGCGGCGAAGATGACGGGTGACTTTCCTTACGACGTGTTGGTTCTCGGAGGTGGGTGGCAAGAGAAGGCTTTGACCGAAGGCGGCCTTTTGGAACAGCTTGACTACACGAAGATCCCAAATATGAAAAACCTCTATCCTGCCGCGCAGCCCATATATGTGTGCGCCCCGAATACCGGCTATGGGCCTGCTATCGATTTTGCCACGATTCCGCTCGCCTACCGAACAGACAAGATAGAAAGAACTATCGATTCATGGTACGACCTGCTTGATCCTGCTTTTAAGGGAAAGATCGGCTGGATAGATCTTTCCAATCTCGGTGGTGTCACGCTGATGTGGACGCTACAGGAAGCTGAGGGTGGAGACATATACGATTCTACATTAGACAAAGCATTTACCTTCTTTGAGACAAAAGTGCTCCCGCAAGATCCTGTTGTCTGGTCCTCATCATCGCAGTCTCAAATACTGCTTTCGCAAGGGGAGATGTGGATTTCTCAAATGTGGGACGGTCGGGCCCTTTCACTAAAGCGTGATGGACTCCCAGTCGAAGTTGTGATCCCAAAAGAAGGGGCATGGGCAACCAAGACAACTATTGATATTGTTACAGGTTGTGAAAACTTGGAGCTTGCTCACGCCTATATCAATCACCGATTGTCTCCGGAGGCCCAGGCAGCCTTTACGAGCGGGACCCTCTACGCTTATACCAACCCTGCTGCTGAGGAGCTGATCCCTGCGGATGTAAAAGCCATAGTCCTTTCGGCCGAACAGCTGCGCCTCTTAAGAACCATAGATTTTGTGTATCTAGGTGAGTATCATGAAGGCTGGATACAGCGTTTCTCCGAGCTAATTGGTGGATAATTTGCTTCTCAGTCCAAACAACAGCAAAGGGGGAGTAGTATATTTTCACTCCCCCTCCTGTTATTCTATTTTCTGAAGACACAGGGCTAAGTTTCCTATTTCTTCGTCTAGCTGTGTAGCTGAAGAGCTGTAATTTAAGTTTGTAATTTCAATTCTACTCTAGTCTTTTTTCTAGCAAGGAATCCGATGTCAGAAAGACGGTGTTGGCTCCACGCCGTTACACTTGCGGGCAGAGGCAAGGGAAAATATCCTGCATTCTAGTTGCAACCGACTGAATACTATAGCCTATTTGCCTGCTGGGAAAATGACCACGGGGATTCTTTAGGGCTTAGTTGGTCTCTCGGCCGGCGAGTTCTTGCGAACCTGTTGGCTTGCGTAGCGAAGTCGACACGCCCGACAAGCGGTATGGTCAAGAGATGAACCCCCACTTCCCCCATCCGTCGGCTTGATCCAAGACTCGTGAGCCGTCCAAACCACTGAGCCTAATTCACTTAAGATGTTCGCTAAGAGGGCTCTGCGTTGCAAAAAAGAAACCCGCCTTTCTCCTTGGCGAAGTAGACTGTTTTAGAAGAACAAGCCTCCCAATGTACTTAAGGAGACTGCTTGACAGGGCCGGATCTTTTTCTTAGGATGGATTGTGGATCAAGCAGTGTCGCGAATGACTTATGGAATCAGGAGGGATCAAGATTTCGAGAGTTCAGTACTTCAATAAACTCGACAAGAAAAGCAGTCTTGCAGACGTTGTCTATGAGTCGATTCGCCGTGCGGTCGTTTACGGAGATATCAAGCCGAAAGTGCGGATAAACCAATTAGAACTTGCCAAGGAGTTTGACGTCAGCGAACGGCGGTACGCGAGGCGCTCACCCGGCTGGTCTCTGAAGGCTTGGTCAGTCGCGAGCCGTACAAGGAATTCAGAGTGGTAGGTCTTTCTGCCGATGAGATCGAAGAGATTTTCCGCATGCGAGCGCTGTTGGAAGGCTGGGCGATGGAATTGGCGGCCCGCGAAATCACTCCCCGCGAGTTGGCTCAAATGCGTGAGCTATTGCCTAAGATGGACGCGAGCATCTCTCTTGATTCCGTATTGACCCTCCAAGGAACGAATAGGGAATTCCATTGGATTGCCATTAATGCCACTAAAAAGAAATACTTAGTTAGGATGCTGAAGCGCTTGTGAACCGCCCCGGGATTGCCGGAGAGTGTTTTTGTTGAGAGGATGGAGTTATGA
>CAZOUO010000040.1:0-17762 GCA_964582975.1 uncultured Thermotogae bacterium
TCATCGAGATGAACGCTCGGATTCAGGTAGAGCACCCGGTGAGCCAGATGATCGCCGGGGTGAACTTGGTTTCCGAACAGATTCGCCTCGCCGGTGGCGGCGCGCTGGAACTGCCTCAGGAGACGCTCAACGCCCGCGGGCATGCCATCGAGTGCCGAATCAACGCCGAAGATCCCACACGCGAGTTCCTCCCCTCCTGCGGCCGAATCCAGGTTGAGGAGCTCCCAGCTGGAAACGGGATCCGCCTCGATACGCACCTCTACAACGGGATGGAAGTTTCTCCGCACTACGACTCGCTTTTAGCCAAGGTGGTCGCCTGGGGCCGCAACCGGGAAGAGGCAAGAACGAGAATGTACACTGCGCTCGAACGGTTTCGCATTCGGGGGGTAGCCACCACGCGTTCCTTGATGCAGGAGGTGATCTCCCATCCTGCCTTCCGCGAGGAGAGGCTGGGAACAAACTTTCTCGACGAGCTGCTTGACTAGTTGATACAAAAGGGAACGCGACTTACCATTCTTAATTACTTACCGCAGAGGACGCAGGGGGTCTCTGTAGCAACGTGAGGTTTTTCTGCGTGTCTCCGCGACTCTGCGGTGAATTTAAGGACTACTACAAGGAGCGGTGATGTTCGATTCGCTGACGGAAAAACTAACCGCCGTCTTCTCGCGGCTGCGCGGGCAAGGAAGACTGACGCAGGAGGACGTCATTGCTTCGCTTCGGGAGATCCGCATCGGGCTGCTCGAGGCCGATGTCCATTACAAGGTTGTCAAAGACCTGATCGCGCGGATCCGCGAGCGGGCGGTGGGGCAAGAGATCCTGGAGAGCCTCACTCCGGGCCAGCAGGTGGTGAAGATCGTGCGCGACGAGCTTGCCGCAACAATGGGCCCGGAACGAGTCGGGCTGTCTTTGGATCATCGGCCAGGAGTAAACATGCTCGTGGGGCTCCAAGGCTCCGGAAAAACGACTACGGCGGCGAAGCTTGCGCTGAAGCTCAAAAAAGAAGGGCGAAAACCCGCTCTGGTTGCCACCGACATCTACCGACCGGCGGCGGTTGACCAGTTGAAGATCCTCGGGGAAACCCTGGAGCTTCCCGTTTTCTCAAGTCAGGAGCGTACGCCTGCCCAGATCACGACCTGCGCGATCGAGTGGGCAAAGGAAAACCTGCGCGATGTCGTCATCCTCGATACCGCGGGCCGATTGCAGATCGATGAGGCGATGATGACTGAGCTTAAGGAGATCAAGGCGGTTGCCTCCCCCGATGAGATCCTTCTCGTTGCTGACGCAATGACCGGTCAGGAAGCAGTGAACATCGCGTCCACGTTCGACGAATGGATCACTCTCACCGGGGTGATCCTCACGAAGCTCGACGGCGATGCCCGCGGCGGGGCCGCCCTCTCCATCCGTCACATCACCGGTCGGGCGATCAAGTTCGTCGGAGTGGGGGAGAAGGTCAGCGCACTTGAACCCTTCCACCCCGACCGGATGGCCGAGCGAATCCTGGGAATGGGGGACGTCCTCACGCTGATCGAGCAGGCGGAGGAGCGACTCGATCAACAGAAGGCCGAGGCGCTTGTCCACCGAATTAGGAAGCACCAGTTCGCCTTGCAGGATTTTCTGGAGCAACTGGAAGAGATGCGAAAACTTGGTCCCGTCTCCCACATCCTGGACAAGCTTCCCGGCGGGACAAAGCTCACCGAGAGACCCGAGGTGAACGAGGCCGAGATCGATCGAGCCTTGGCGATCCTTCGCTCGATGACGCTGGAAGAACGACTCAACCACTCTATAATTGGGGGGAGCCGCAAGAAACGGATTGCCCGCGGAAGCGGTACAAAGGTTCGAGATGTCAACCGTGTCCTTTCACGGTTTGATGAAGCGAAGAAAGCGCTGAAACTGATAGAAGGACGAGGGGGGAAAGGACGCCTTCCAATCGACATTCTCAATACGTGATCCTTTGCACTCCTTGCCAGTCGGTGGGGGCGCAGATTTGAAGAGAGGTGAAGGTATGGCTGCAAAGATCCGGCTAAAGAAGGTGGGCCGCAAGGGACAGCCCTCTTATCGAGTGGTCGTGCTCGATGGCCACAAGCCACGAGACGCAAAGGTCGTCGCGGATCTGGGTCACTACGACCCGAAGACCGATCCGCCAAGTTTCGAGGTCGATAATGAGGTCGCCCTCAAGTGGTTGTTGGACGGGGCGAAGGCGACCAAGGCAGCGCGTAACATCCTCTCCAAGGCCGGAGTGATGGCCGCGTGGAACGCGGTGGCGCGCGGTGGTGCCGAACCCGAGCAGGCGCAGGAGCTGGCGGCACAGGTCGCCGAGGGCGCCAAGAAAAAGGAGAAGAAGGCCAAAGCGAAAGCAAAGGCGAAGGCAAAAGCCGCCGAAACGGATACGGAGGCAGCCGAGGAACCTGTGGCCGAGAGCAAGGAGGAAGCCGAGGCCGAGGAGAGTGTGGAAAATGAAGCGGAGGCGCCCGAAGCGTCTGCATAAAGAGAAGCCTTAAGGAGGCGTAGTGCTTTACCGCCTCTGCCTGTTTCTTGTTAGCTCGCTGGTTGATGCGCCGGAAACGGTGCGGATCGATCGGATTGAGACTGAGCGAGTTGACATCTTCTTTCTCCACGTGGGCAAAGACGATCGAGGTCGGATTCTGGGAAAAGGAGGAAGAACGATTGGGGCCCTACGGACGTTATTGGAGGGGGTCGCTGCACGCCTCGATCGAGAGGTCGTGCTAGAGATCATCGACTAAGAAATGAGGCTGTTGCACAGACTTCTCCTCCGCATGAAAAAAAGCTTTCGCCACAGAGTACGCAGAGGATGCTATAGAAACTTCAATATTTGATCTTGAACGGTCTTTTCGTTCTCTGCGTTAAAACAAACAATTAACATCCAGGGCTTGGACTTACAACTAACCAGCAAAAAGATTTGCGCAACAGGCTCACGAGCAGGTTGAGATGCGCTTTGACATCCTGACGATTTTTCCGGAGGCGCTCTCCGGGTTCTTTGCTGCCGGCATCCTCGGACAAGCGCAAGACAAAGGACTGCTTGAGGTGCACTTACACGACCTACGCGATTTCACCGACGATCCACACCGAACCGTTGACGATCGTCCCTACGGCGGCGGTCCGGGGATGGTCATGAGAGTGGAGCCGTTCGTGTGGGGGCTTGAGGCGGTGAAAGCCGAACTTGGCAACAACGCAGCCCGCTCGATTCTTTTGTCCTCTCAGGGGCGGCTGTTTCGGCAACAGGACGCGATCCATTGGGCGAGACTCGACGGACTGATCCTACTTTGCGGCCGCTACGAAGGAGTGGACGAACGGGTGAGGACATTCGTCGACGAAGAGATCTCGATCGGCGATTTTGTGATCGCCGGTGGGGAAGCGGCGGCCGCGGTGATCGTGGAGGCCACGGCACGTCTGGTCCCCGGGGTAGTGGGACGATTTGAATCGGTGGAAGGGGATTCCTTCTATGGCAAAAAACATCTCGGCCCACCCCAGTATACGCGTCCCCCGGCTTTCCGGGGACTGTCCGTCCCTGATGTTCTTCTCTCGGGAGACCACGCGAAGATCGAAGCATTCCGCCAGAGGAAGGCCTGGGAAAAGACGGCACGAAATCGCCCCGACCTGCTTGGGCTTGATCTTGACACGGAAAAGGCCGATGGGTAACCTGTACATCGGTCTTTTGCACTTTCCGATGCGCAACCGTTGCGGCGAGATCGTGGCCACGGCGATGACGTCGGTCGATGTGCACGACATTGCCCGCACGGCGAGAACGTATGGGGCGGTGCGCTATTTTGTGATTACGCCCCTTACTTCTCAGCAACGGATTGCCTGGAGAATCAGAGGGTTTTGGACTGAAAGGGAGCAAGCGATGGAACAGTCCCGCCGCGGAGAGGCGCTTGAACTTGTGATGGTCGCTGAAAGCCTTGAGGAGACGGTGTCCTGGATCGAGGAGGCTGAGGGGGATTCTCCCATCCTCGTAGCCACCTCGGCGCGCCCGCAGGCAGCGCAACGCATCTCTTACGCACAACTGAAGGATGCCATTCATCATGGGGAAAGGCCGGTATACATCCTGTTTGGGACAGGTTGGGGAATGGCGGATGAATTGATCGAGGCGTGTGATTATATCTTGCCTCCCATTATGGGAGGGGCCGACTTTAACCACCTGTCCGTTCGTGCGGCGGCGGCGATCGTGCTGGACCGCGTGGCGGGTGACCGTTAGGAGGAAATGATGGACGAGGTCTTGCGAGCGGTAGAAAAGGAATACCTGGTGGAAAGGGAAGAAGACTTTGCTCCTGGAGACATTGTCAAGGTCCACGAGCGGGTCTCTGAAGGGGCGAAGGAGCGGATCCAGGTGTTCGAGGGGCTCGTACTCAAGCGAAGTGGAGGCGGCACTCGAGAGATGATCACCGTGCGCAAGATCTCCTCTGGAATCGGCGTAGAGAAAACGTTCCCCCTACACTCTCCCAAGATCGAAAAGATCGAACTGGTAAAGCAGAACCGCACCCGCCAGGCACGACCCTATTTTCTACGCCGCCTGCGGCGCATCCGCTAGATGAGAAGGAAGAAGAAGGAGAAGAAGCCGGCGCTGATTCTGCGGATAGTCCGCCGTTACGGCTGGAATCCGGGACGCGTAGCATCCGAAATCCTGGAATGGGTGGAGGTTCTGGTCGTCGCTGGAATCCTCGCCTTCTTTGTAATTAGCTTTGTCACAGTACGGATGCACGTGCCCACCTACTCCATGTATCACTCCATCAATGGCGACCGAAGTGACTTTCGAGCCGACAGTTTCTTCGTGGACAAAATCTCCTATTACTTTCGCGATCCCAAGCCAGGAGACATCGTGGTCTTCTGGCACACCGAGGCCTTCTTCGTCAGGGCAGTGAAGGGTGACTCGCCGGCAGAACGCGCCGGAGTCCAGCCAGGACAGCAGATCGGTTACGTCAACCAAGAAAGGGTTTACTCGACCGCCGAAGCCGATGAGTTTATCGCCTCGCTTCCTGTTGGGACCAAGATGTTTTTGGGCCTCTCGGGTTCCGCCTCTCTCGACTTAGGAGAAAAGCAACCCCAGATCGATTCCCTTGCGGATTTGGGGATAACCACCCGGGAGAGCCGGGTGCGCTACGTGAAGCGGCTGATCGCCGTGGGCGGCCAGACCGTCCAGATTCAGGGCGGAGCGATTTACGTGGACGGTAAGAAACTTGCCGGCGAACGCTTCGACCGCTATTACTACTCGAACCTCCCAGGGTTGCAGTACGGGATAGAGCCAACCCTAGTGCCAGAAGGGAAATGGTTCGTCCTCGGGGACAACTCCAAAGACTCGTTCGACTCGCGATACTGGGGATTTGTCGATAAGCGGGACTTCATCGGCGAGCCGTATCTGCGCGTCTGGCCGTTGCCGCGCTTCGGCCCGATGAACGGGTACTTTGGCTTCCACCGTAGTGGGTAGACCGACGCACGATGCTTTGGATCGATCTCGTGTCGCCGAGCTTTACGCCTTCGATGAGCAAATTTGCTCCTTAGTAGCATCGGGGCTCGTCCCCGACGGACAGCGTCCATCATCAGAGGCCCCTACCGCAGAGCGCGCAAAGGAGAAAACGTCGCAGACGAGCTGCGACGCTACAGGGCTTACGATTGCTGGTTTTGACGAGGCCGGCCGGGGGGCGCTTGCCGGCCCGGTCGTTGTAGGGTGCGTCCATTTCCCATTCGTAGCATCGGGACTGGACCCTCCCGTTGAGCTTGTCGGGCTTGACGACTCCAAGCGCCTCTCACCGCAGAAACGGAACGCGCTCTGCGAACGGATCCGCACCTTGGCCAAGTGGGGGATCGGCTGCAGTTCCCCTTTAGAGATCGACCGGCTCGGCATCGTCTCTGCCCTGACCCTTGCCGCTCAGCGTGCCTATCGCGCCATGGGGTACGGGGTCGACCTCCTCCTGCTCGACCGCGGTCTTTCCCTGGGGGGTGTAGTAAGCTCTAAACCGGCTACTACACCCCCCGAGATTGCGTTTACCAAGGGCGACACGAAGTCCCTTCACATCGCCGCTGCCTCGATCCTCGCCAAGGTCAGCCGTGACCGGATGATGGCTCGGGTTGCCGTGCGCTTTCCCGACTACGGCTTCGATCACAACAAAGGATACGGAACCCCCGGCCATCTTGCCGCCCTACGGCGACTTGGGCCATCCCCATTCCATCGAACCTCTTTCCGACTTGGCTAGCAGAATGAACGACGCCGGGGTATTGACTCACAGTATGGCAAGGACTATACTGCTTGCGGACTCATCAAAAAGAGGGGGTTTTTCCGGTGAAAAGAAAGCTAGTCATCATCGTGTCCGCGACGATTCTGCCCTTGCTGCTGGGTGGCGTCGTGTTTGGACAAGCGGGGAACGGAGCGGGAAATGGAGTGGTGCAACCACCAGCCACCGGTGGGCGGTTCACCGATGTTCCCAAGGACCACTGGGCCTACGCCGATTTGGAGTATCTCGCCGAGCGTGGCATCATCACCGGCCTTCCCGGCGGCCAATACAAGGGCGAAGAGCCGCTCGACCGTTACTCCGCCGCCGCGCTGATCGCCCGCGCGATCAAGTATATGCAGAACAACCCAGAGTCCGTCACTCCGCAGGATCTGGACGTCTTAAAAGACCTGATCTTCAAGGTCTCAGACAGGCTTTCCACGCTGGAGGCACAACTCGGGCAGGGCGCGAATGCCTCCGCGTTGGAGGGTCGGGTGGCTCAAAATGAGCAGGCGATCACCCAGCTTCAGGCCCAGGGCGTAGGGAGTACCGACGCCAAACTGGCCAACCGGGTCAACGCCAACTTCATCATCTCGTTGACCGCCCTTCTCGTGGGAATTATTGCTGTGGCGCTGGCCACGCTTGGCTTGTAGACGTGACATCGATCACTTGACTTCGACCCATTAGTGCGCTATGATAGGGACAAGATCTAGTGGAGAGGCAACTATTAGCACAGGAGGTGGTGTTTTCAAAGGAAAAAAGGCTCACATTAGCAAATCGTTAAACAACAAACACTGGACAAAGATTGGCCAATCAGTATCCGGTAAGGAGGGATAATGAAAAAAGCTCTCGTAATTGCATGTACCCTATTGATGGGTTTTGGGCTCGCTAGCTTCGGCGCTGGAGCGCTCTCTGGCGTGTGGGATACAGACGTCTCCCTCTATCCGGCCGCTAGCGTATTCACAGACTTTGTAAAGAGCTTTACCAGCGAAGTCGATGTGGATTACAGCATCGGCGGATGGGTTTTTGGTATGGAGAGCACGTTTGGTGTGGCAGGCCTCACGGGGATGGACTTCGAAGCCGATGGATCGCTCGGTGCGTTCACCTTTGGCTTTGACATTGACTTTGCCCCGATGGTGGTTCTCAGCACCACAACTACTTTGGTCGATTGCCAGACCACCACGTCTACTGTCGCGTGTTGTCCAGAAAGTTTCCCGGCAATTACTTGTACGAAGTCGGATAAGAAAACGTACAAGGCCGCTTTCGACGACATGCTGGCTGAGGTCGGTGTCTCCATCGCCGGTGTGACCTTCGACGGGGTGTTCTTCATGGAAGGTCACGCAAGCGAAGCCAATGCGACCCATACCAGTTGGTATTTCACGCAAACCCCAAGCTACACAGTTGGTGGGGCCGGGGTTGGCGTGTGTGAGGGGACCGCATACCAATGTACGGAGTATGACACGACCGTCTGGGGCACCGGCTGGAAGTTCCAGGCTGCCGGCACCTTTAGCGGCGCCACGTTGACTGGCCGGGCTTACTTCAACCTGTCCGAGACGTCAACCTACGACGAGAATAGCGGGGACGCTGCCGTGTATCTGGTCGATCACTTCACGAAGTCTGGGTCGTACAGCATCGCGTGCCAGGACTGCGTGATGCGGTTCAGCAGCGCAGAGCTGCTTATTGAGGACCTGTCTTTTGCTTGCGTGTCGCTCAAAGCGCTTGCCGTATTCGACTGCTGCGGCTTCCAGGACGTGAAGTTCCTGCTTGAGGACATCGGTCTTGGCTGCTGCTGGGATCTCGGATTCGACATGATGATCACGTTCGACACTGACAGCAAGTCGATCGAGCTCGAACCTACGATCACGCTGTCCAACGCCTGCTTCACAATCATTGCAGCGGTATCGGCAGATACGGCTTACGATGACTTCGAGTTGCAGGGCATCGATATCCTGGGCATCGGGCTTGCGTACTCCTGGAACGGCATCAGCTTTGAAGCCTTGGCTAGCTTCGACATCGCGCTCAACCCGATCAAAGGAGACTGGGGCTCCGGTACGATCTACGGTGGCGCCAGCTTCTGCGTCTTGGAGCCAGATAGGTGCTGGAGTTATGCTGAGTTCGAGTTTTCCAACGTCGATGCGTGCACGGACTCCTCGTGTGACACGGTATACGTGCATCCCGTTCTCGATGAAAACGGCGGGGGATACTTCGTGTTGAAGACGATCGATTGTGAGCGGGCCAAAGCCTGGGAGAGTTTCAAGATCACAATCGACGGCGACAGCTGCTGCGGCGGCGCCTTCGACATCTCTGCCGCGTTCTACCTCGGGGAGCTCGAGGTCTTGTCCGACCTGGACGGTATTTACTGGGCGGATGCGGATGCCGACGAGGCGTATGAACTCCTACCTGGTGTAGAGTACTGGGTCTTCTACGGTGACAAAGTACCCGACGCCGACGACGTGCCGTCGCTGAGCACGTTCAGTGACTCCTGCGCGATGTGCTCCAGCCCAGGGGACGTAATAGCGTATGGCAACCATGGCGGCGTCTGCAGCGTTGACGGCTACTGTTGCTCGCAAGAATACGACGAGGTCAAGTGGTACAAGACCTGGACAGCAAAGACCGACAATCGGTTGTTCGACTGGATCGAAACCGAAGTCGATGTCGAGCTCGGTGTGGGCCCAGCGTTCGTACTGACCTTCGGCATGGACATCGACGCCTGGGGTTGGGAGGAGTTCAACTTCGGGTTCGAGTTCACCTTCTAACCTCAAACCCACAAGAAAAGTTCACGGGCCCTGGTTCGCCAGGGTCCTTTTTTATGGCTCCTCGCTATTACAAGTAGAGGTAACTCACCGCAACGGAAGGCAATCGCGAGGCTTTCATTAGATCGACGGAGCGATGAAGTCTCCGTGCGGTCGGGCGCAGGAAACCCTTCCGTTAGTTGACCGTAGTGAGTCAGTAGCTGCCTTAGAAGGGATTCTTAGGCCAGCGTGCCTTCCATTGCTAGAATTACAAGGATAAGAAAAACCGCAAAGCCAATTATTAGCCACATCTTGTTCTCTCCCACCTTGTCCGTACCAGAGAGCATATAGGAGAGGCAGTTTGTCATTTTGCCCAGTTGTACCGGCGCCCGCGTAATAGGCTCACGGCTTCAGGGAACCCCTGACCTTGCCCCACATCACCAACCTCACCCATCACAACGCACGCTCTCAACGAATTCACCGGGGAAGCGCTATATTTGACCAGGCGGATGAAAGAGGGGTTGTGGGCTTTGTCGTTGGCCAATGATGCGCCCATTTTCAATCTTCACAGCGGAGGCACCGTGAAGTATTTAGGGTCAATTTGACGGCTCGATTATCCCCTGTTAACGCTTCGCCGATCTTCTGTAGCGGTGGAGCTTCTCTGCCGTCTGCTTGTCGGAATGAGGCGGGATCGCGTACACTTCCCCATCGAGGAGGTGACATGGACCGGACTGGATTGTCGATCGTTCTCATCGTTTCTGTCGGGCTTTCCGCCACCCTCGCGGCGGTTGGGGCACCCGTCCGCGTGATTGCCACCCTCGTTGGCCACACCGACCAGGTGGATGCGGTGGCGTTGAGCCCCGATGGCTCACTTCTTGCCTCGGGGGCGGACGATCACACGGTCAGGTTATGGGACGTTGAGAAAAGACTGTGTCTCGCCGTCCTCACCGGCCACAGCCGACCGGTGAATGCGGTCGCCTTCAGCCCCGACGGGAGGCTTCTCGCCTCGGGATCGGACGATCGCACGATCAAGTTGTGGGCCGTGGAAAGCCACCAATGCTTGGCCACGCTCCAGGGCCGCATGGGCGGCGTCAAGTCGCTCGCGTTCAGCCCAGACGGTGCACTTCTCCTGGCAGGCGCCGACAACAAGATCGTAGCGCTGTGGAAGGTGGCCACGCGGCGACTTGCGGCGACAATCGAGGAGACGATGAACTGGGTCGGCGCGGTCGCGTTCAGCCCGGATGGAACGCTGCTTGCCTCGGGCACAATGGGCCGGATCACCCTGTGGAATACCGTTACTCATGAGCCTGTGGCTGTTCTCACCGGCCACACGAGCACCATCTTTTCTCTCGTCTTCAGCCCCGACAGAACACTCCTCGCCTCCGGGTCCGCGGACAAGCGAATCAAATTAACAAACCTCGCTACTGATCACAGTGCGGATTTGCCCACGGAGCGTAGCGGATACGTCAACTCGGTGGCCTTCAGCCCGGATGGCCAGTTTCTCGCGTCGGGAGAATCCCCTATTGCCCCGCAGTGGCGCGATCGGCAGATCAGATTATGGGACGTGGCTACCCGTCAATGTATCGCCACGCTAACTGGGCATGCCCCGTTCTCCTCCGTGTTCTGCGTGGCATTCAGCCCCGATGGAACGCTCCTCGCGTCGGGCTCCAATGACAACACGGTGCGCTTGTGGAATGTACACGCGCTCACTACACCGCAAGCGAATAGAGATATGTGAAGACGTTCTTTATCACATAGAGCAGGCTTTTAGGTGATCGGCCCGTCAGTCTGTGACCTCAGGCTCCCAAACGCCAATTGGCATGATCGCAGTGCTGCTCGCCCCCCGGCTGTCCGTGACGGTGAGCCGAATTAGATAGTCACCGGGAGTCTCGTACGTGTGCTCGATCGGTTTCCAAAGGTACATCCCTTGCACCGGCTCTGTCCCGTCGTCGAAGTCGAAAACGAACGACACGATCGTCCCGTCCCGATCGCTACTTCCTGAGATGTCAAACGTAATCGTAAGCGGCGCTGGTCCGTAGGCAGACCCCTCCGCAATCGCAATGTCAGGTTCCGGGCGAACATTAAAAATGTCGGACAAGCAGGAGGTCAGGAAAAGCCCCAACAGCACCAAGACGCCTGCACAAACACAACCTTTCATCATTCGATGGTGTGCTCCTCGCAATGCAACCTCTTTTCGCAGTGAATGCAACGTCTTTGGGCCACCTCATCCACCGCATCCACAGCCTCCGCCGCTCGATGGAGCGGTCTCTGCTGGCGTTGATCGGCTGTGCACGACGCGCAGCCTCATGCTGGTGGTCGCGCTTGTCCCGTGGTTATCTATCACAACCAGAGAGACGTTGTAAGTGCCTCGTTGTCGGTATTCGTGGCGAACGGTCCACAGAGTAGATGTTTCGGTTTTTCTGTCCCCGAAGTCCCAGACGTAAAGCATGATCTCCCCGTCGGGGTCGCTTGAACCGAGGGCAAGCAACTTCACTTGCTCATCGACCCTCACCACTGACGACGGAAGCCTCAGTTTGGCAACCGGCGGCTGATTAGCCCCTAGCTCGACTACGTCGCTGAACTCGGTGTAACGAGCCTCGAACCGTCGATCACCGGAGGCATCGCGAATCATCGGGACGTAGCCGAGGGTCTGTTGGACGCTCCCCGCTGCAGGACTAGACTCCACGGGTACCCACGCGGTTTTTCCCGCCACGGGGATTCCGACCAACACCCACGTGTGGATACCATCAGACCAACCGGACTGATTGACAAGTTTAACGACGTAACTCCGCTCGGCAAGGAACCCTGCTGTGTATTCGGCGAAATTGCGGGATTGCCAATCGCCAGCCGCAAAGACGCGCCGGGAGCCGTAGTCATAGTCGTTCAGTATTCCTTCAAGGGTCGCGATCGCCTCCTTGAGCGTTGCCACCTCGGCGGCAGAGTAGGCGGTGGTGTTCGGTTGCAGGACCTGGAGTAATTCGCCCCCAACCGCAGACACCGCGAAGAGAAAAACCGAAAGAATGGCTAGAAAAACCCGTCTTGTCATGCCATTCACCTCCTAGGGAATGATCCCAGTATACCCAAACTCCGTTAGAAAAAGAAGATGCTTACAGGAAGGGAAGAAGCTGTAGCGGCGGCGAGCTTGCCAACTGGCAGCAATTCGGCTAACTTAATTCCCTGACTACAGACAGTATTAGGAGGCGACGGAGCCATGACAAGGTGGATACTGTTGATTATTGGCTTGCTTGCGGTACTCCCTGCAATGGCTGACGAGGTGCCTACGGTACTACAGCCAAACACAACCGCTTTTTCTGCAGAGGCGGTCGAAGACCTAACAGAGCAGATCGAAGCGCTTGCAGAGGTGCTGGAAGAGGATCTGGGATCAAGACGGACTTTCTCGCCCGACGCTTGGCTGAGCATCGATTTCGCGACGTACAGTGCTGGTGTTCTCGGCGAGCTGGGGTACGAGACGTCCCTCGTTGGCGAGTCGGGCTGGCCGAATGGCGAGCACACGTGGGTCTTGGTCAAGATCGACCTTGAAGAGATATCTGCATGGGTCCCAGTGGAGGCCTCCCCCCAGCCCGGCCGCAGCCAGGAAACGCTCGGCTATGTCCCTAGTTACTTAGACGAGGAGGGAAACCTGTGGTTTGACAACATGTATGTGCTCTACAGCGAGATTCATACGCTTCCGGAGAACAAATCCCCGATTGCACGAATCCGTCCTCCCAACCCTCCCGTTGAGCCCAAGCGAACGGTGACGTTTCGGGCAATCGGATCCTATGATCCGGACGGGGAAATCGTGTTGTACCGATGGGATTTCGGAGACGGGACATTACTTACGTCTACGGAGCGGTACGCGCATCACAGATTCGAGGAGCAAGGAAGATATCCCGTGGTGCTTGCCGTGATCGACGATCATGGGGCGATGGCTCAAACCAACGTTTCCGTTCGCGTAGGGAAAGGGGGAGACTCAGAGCAAGCCGACGAGTGTATCCCTTGTGGCAGGTAATCTCGGAGAACTATCTTTCATGATGTAGAACGAAATGAACTTGATCATCTCCTGGATGAAGTCAAAGGAGATACAGGTACGGCTTTTGTAGTTACATACCCTGCGCTCTTGGCGCAGGGTTCTTGATCTTGAAATAGCGGCTCAGCTGGAAGAAACGCGCGTGCGGATTTACGATCTCTCCGGACGGCTGGTACGGAAGGGCGTGGCAATTGGTAGTGGACTTGACTGGCAAACGGATAAGCCTGTTTGCAGACTACCTGACGAACGGAATCTATTTGTCTCTGTGGATTTGCAGGGTCCGCTCTCTTTCTGCAAACCGGCGCGTACTATGGCTTTCCAACAAGACACCAGCCGCCTTATGTCCCGGAAATTATCGACTGCCTGAGCAGCTCACTTGCCACTAGATCAATTTGACATCTCGCCCTGAAACTTTGAAAGTAGTCCAAATAAGGCCCAATTTCTCTTGTTCTTTGCCAAGCAAGTTGTATAATACGGTATCAGCTGTTATGAGAGAGGCTAGTTGTTACGTAAAGGAGGGGACAGTGGCTAACGAGGAGCAGAGCACTGATGAGCAAGTGGTAAAGGTAATCGAAAAGGGGCTTGGAGGAAGGATCTACGTTCGCCTTTCCCGGTTCCGCGAGCGGGACTATTTGGACATCCGCAACTTTTACGAAACCGATGACGGAGAATGGAAGCCTACCCGAAAGGGGATTGCCATTCCAGCAGAGCTTTTTGATGAATTGATCGCGGCCCTCAAGCAAGCCGAGCCGCTGATCGCCCAACGCTCCAAAAGCGAGAGCACATAGTAACTTTCTCAAGTTCCGAGAGGGGCTCTGCTTGACAAGTTGGGCCATTCTCATTATGATAGGGTCAACATGATAGAAGCAAAGGGTAGTCCTAAGAGTAGTAATGTAGCGAATGCTTCCCTGCGCTTCTATTGGTATTTCTTTGGCGCTGGCTTTCCTGTGTTCACCTAGCGATTAGGGAACACCTACAGGAAAGCCAGCAGATGACCGCAGGCAGTGCCTGTGGTCAGTTTTTTTGTAGGGAAGCCTGCAACTAAAAGAGGAGGAACAAGAAATGAGGAACTGTAGGGGCATCCGAGGAGCAACCTGTGTGGAGGCCAACGAGGAAGCCGCCATCATCGCGGCGACCAGCAAGTTGCTGGAGGAGATCGTTACTGCAAACAAGATCGAGGTTGAGGATGTAGCCTACGTAATCTTTACCACTACTCCTGACCTGGATGCCGCCTACCCGGCACGCGCTGCCCGCGAGATGGGTTGGACAAACACACCGCTTCTGTGCATGCAGGAGATGGCCGTAAAAGACAGTCTCCCAAGTTGCATCCGAGTGCTTGTGGCCTGGAATACCGGTCTCCCTGCTGGGAAGATTCAGCATGTGTACCTCGGCCGGGCCAATGCCTTGCGCCCCGCGTTGATGGAGGGGAGAAACCCATGACCAAGGTTACCTTTCAAGGCGTCGCTGGAGCCTACTCGGAGGAGGCCATCCGCCAGTACTTCAGCACAGAGGTTGAGAGCGTGCCGTGTCGAACACTGGTTGACATATTCCTCAGGGTGGAAGGCCGCGAAGTCGAGTACGGCATGCTCCCAGTAGAAAACGCTGTGGCCGGTTCCGTGAATCAGTCCTACGAGCTGCTAATGGAACACGATCTGCGCATCTACGCCGAGGTGATTCTGCGCGTGCGGCACATGCTCCTAGCAACCCCTGGTACGAAGTTTTCGCAGATCAAGCACGTGCGGTCGCATCCGCAGGCACTGACCCAATGTCAGCGCTATTTGGTGCGCCACGGGCTGGAACCCGAACTTGCTGTCGACACCGCGGAAAGCGCCCGTGAACTTGCGGCCAACCCAGAGGTCGGTGTTGCCGTGATCGCCAGCGAATTGGCCGCCAAGCTGTGCGGCCTGGAGATTCTCGATCGAAACATCGAGGACTTCCCGTTTAACTACACGCGGTTCTTCGTCCTTTCGTTGGACGACCCACCGCGTGCACAGCGAAACAAGACGTCGCTCGTTTTCACCACTCCGCACCGGCCCGGAGCGCTGTACGAATGTCTGGCCGAATTTGCCAGACGTCGCATCAGTCTAACCAAGCTCGAGTCGCGCCCACGTCTAAACCGACCCTGGCAGTACATCTTTTACCTGGACTTCGAAGGTCACTGCCAGGATCCAGAATGCGAGGCAGCCATGATCGGTCTGCTACGGCGTTCTTCGTTTGTCAAGATGCTCGGTTCTTACCCCGCCGCAACGACGCCTGTTCCCAACAACGAAGTGCCGTTGTGAGGCAAACCATATCAAAAGGAGGATTGCAATGATTGTGATCATGAAAAAAGGTGCCAGCAGCGTCCAGATGGCCAACATCGTCGCCATCATTGAGCAGATGGGCTACCAAGCGCACATCTCCCAGGGTGAGGAGCGCACCCTGATCGGCATCCTTGGCAACGGCCGGCCCATCGATCGCGAGCACCTCGAACAGATTGACGGTGTGGAGAAGACGATGCCTATCTTGAAGCCGTTCAAGCGTGCCAGCCGCGAGTTTCACCCTCAAGACACTCTGGTATCGGTCGGTGACGTGGTCATCGGCGGAACCCAAGTGATTCTCATAGCCGGTCCCTGTGCGGTGGAAAGTCTCGATCAGATGCTGGAGACCGCCTGTGCCGTCAAAGAGCGCGGTGCCAAGATGCTGCGTGGTGGCGCGTTCAAACCGCGTACGTCGCCGTACAGCTTTCAGGGGTTGGGTGAGGAAGGCCTGCGCATCTTGGGCGAGGTGCGCAAAGAGACGGGACTGCCGGTCGTCACCGAGGTGATGGACCCAGAGCTGGTGCCCCTGGTGAGCACCTACGCCGATGTGCTGCAAGTCGGCGCACGCAACATGCAGAACTTTGCGCTACTGCATGCCGTGGGCGAGGCCCATCGACCGGTGCTGCTCAAACGGGGGATGATGTCCACCATGGAGGAGCTCCTGATGGCCGCAGAGTACATCCTCTCGCACGGCAACGACCGGGTGATTCTTTGTGAGCGGGGCATCCGTACCTTCGAGACCTATACCCGCAACACCCTGGACATCAATGCGGTGCCGCTTCTCAAGCGACTTACCCACCTGCCTGTTGTCGTGGATCCAAGCCACGGGACGGGCAAATGGGAACTGGTCGAGCCGATCTCCCGCGCCGCAGTAGCTGCCGGCGCCGACGGCCTGATTGTCGAGGTGCACGCCCATCCTGAGGAGGCTCTCTCCGATGGAACACAATCTCTCAAGCCGGAACGGTTTGGGGCGCTGATGCAGTCCTTGCAGCGCGTGGCAGAAGCAGTGGGACGAACACTGTGAAGCCATTGGCGGAATGTTCTATAGCAATCGTTGGCCTCGGACTCATGGGCAGCTCATTAGCTGGGGCGCTCCGCGGGAAGTGCAGGGAGATAGTCGGTGTGGCTCGAAGAGCGGAGGCTATTAAGAACGCGCTGGCTCGAAATTTGATCGATCGAGGGTCGGACGAGCTGGCAGAAGGCGTCAACCAGGTGGATGTGGTAGTCTTGGCGACCCCGGTACGTGCCATCATGCAGCAATTGGAACAGGTTGGCCCACTGTTACCCGAGGGGTGCCTGGTGATGGATCTTGGTAGCACCAAGGCGCAAATTGTCGCCAAGATGGAGCAGTTGCCCGATCACGTCCAGCCGCTGGGGGCCCACCCGATGTGCGGCAAGGAGCTCTCGGGCATTGAAGCAGCAGATCCAACGCTTTACCAGCATTGCACATTTATCCTCACACCCCTGTCCCGTACCTCGGAAGAAGCGCTGGCGCTCGGTCGAGTCTTGGCTGAAGCGGTCGGTGCCCATCCGTTGGTGCTTTCCCCAGAGCGGCAGGACTTCCTGGTCGCCACGCTCAGCCATCTTCCCTACCTGCTCGCCTGTGCGCTCGTCAGAACGGCCGACGCTACGACGTCCGCCGAGCCGGCCGCGTGGGAGATCGTTGCTGGTGGTTTCCGCGATACCTCACGCGTGGCCAGCAGCGAGGTGACAATGATGATCGACATCCTGATGACCAATCGGGATGAGGTTTCAAAAGCTGTGGATGTTTTTCAGGCACAACTGGGCAAGCTGACCCGACTCATTGAGACCGGGGAGGAGGAGGACTTGCGAAAAGCGCTCTTGGACGTTCGCGAAGAAAGGATGAGGATGTTCCCATGAGCCAGTTGACCGTGCGCCCCGGTGCCTCGTTGTGCGGGCACGGACACGTGCCCGGTGACAAATCCATCTCCCACCGGGCGTTGATCCTCGGCAGCTTGGCAGAGGGGACAAGCCAAATCCGCGGTTTCCTTCCCTCCGGCGACTGTCTGGCTACTGCGAACTGTCTGCGCAACCTGGGGGTAGACGTTGAAATTTATGACACCACTTCGCTGACCATCCACGGCCTGGGGCTGCGCGGCCTCAAGGCACCAGCGACACCGCTTGATTGCGTGCGCTCGGGGACGACGATGCGTCTGTTGACAGGCGTTCTGGCGGGCCAAGCGTTCAAAAGCACGCTCACCGGTGACGAGCAGCTTCTCCGCCGGCCGATGCGCCGCGTCGTCGAGCCGCTCCGCTGGATGGGCGCAAAGATCGAGGACACCGACGGACACGCCCCTCTAACCGTGGACGGAAGACCGCTCCGGGGGGCCGTCCATGAGCTCAGCGTCGCCAGCGCCCAGATGAAGAGCGCGCTCCTGTTGGCCGGACTGACCGCTGATGGCCCAACGACCGTTTGTCAGCCAGGGCCGGCGCGGGACCACACCGAACGGATGCTTGCGGC
>CAZOUO010000041.1:0-17528 GCA_964582975.1 uncultured Thermotogae bacterium
GGTCATCGGAGCGATGCTGTCGCTGCTACGGGGCATCTGCGCGGCGAGCCATTCCACGCGTGCGGGAAAGTGGGAGCGGTTCGTCGGTCGCGAGCTAGGAGCGATGACCGTCGGCGTGATCGGCACCGGGCGAATTGGGGCAGAGGTCATCAAACGCCTGCGAGGTTTCGGAGCCACGGTGTTGGCCTACGACGTGGCCCCAAACGATGAGTTGAGGTCGAGATACGGCGTGCGTTACGTTTCACTGGATGAGCTTCTCGGTACATCTGACCTGGTTACTCTGCACGTACCGCTGATGGAACGGACAAGGAAGATGATTGGTGAGGCAGAGCTCTCGCGCATGAAAGAGACAGCCTTCCTCATCAACGCTGCTCGGGGAGAACTGGTGGATGAGGAGGCCCTGTATGAGTCCCTGAAGGCCGGTCGCATTGCCGGGGCGGCTCTCGATGTGTACACAACAGAGCCACCACAAGCAAGCCCTCTTGTTAAGCTGGGCAACGTCCTTGCCACGTCACATATTGCCGCGTATACCTACGAAGCGATGGAATGCATGGACCGGATGTGTGCACAGACGATCCTGGCGATTTTTGCGGGGAAGCGTCCCCCCAATCTTCTCAATCCTGCCGTTCTTGGCGACTCCTCCTAGCAAGGCAAATCACGTGATAAGAAAGGCACGCGATGCTCGCTATTCCAAGTTCATTTTTGATTTGGACGGGACTCTGTATCGGGGCCGATCTGCCCTTCCGCCTGCAGTGAAGGTGATCAACACTCTGAGAATTTGGGCGGATTTGCTCTTTCTGTCGAACAACGGTGGGCAGACAGCCCAGTCTTTAACGCAGCGGCTTCACGGCCTCGGGTTCACTGTTGTCGAAACGGACGTGATCAGTTCGGTTACGCTTGCCGTAGCGCGCATCTCGGCGCTTCAGAAACAGGCATCCGTCTTTGTTATCAACTCGGGAGAGCTTGCATACGCTCTGGAAGCGGCCAGGCACCGGGTGGTCTCTGCCCAAGAGGCCGAGTTTTTGGTTGTCGGTGTCGATCTGGATTTCTCGTACGATAAATTGGACCAGGGACTTCTCGCTCTACGCAACGGGGCGCGTTTTGTCGCAATGAATGCGGATCCGGTGTACCCGACTAAGGCGGGTCTTCTACCGGCGGCAGGGGCTTTTGGCGGGGCGTTCCGAGGAATGGGTTACGAGCCAGACTATCTCTGTGGGAAACCGGATGAGGAGGCGACAAAGAAGGCCCTGACCTTGCGAGGCATGGAGATCGGGCCAGACTGCTTGGTCGTCGGAGATCACCTTGAGACGGATATCCTCGGAGCACAGAACATCGGTGTGGATTCTGCACTCGTTTTGACGGGCGTGTCGAAACAGGAGGAAATCGCCAAGAAAGGGATCGCTCCGACCTACGTCATCGAGGATCTCTCTGGACTTGAACCGATCCTCGTCGGCAAATCAGTTAAATGCAGAAGAACCTGAAAACGGAGCCAGGTTGCAGTGGCTGCTTATAAACATAATAAGCTATAATAGCGCTTAAGCTGATACAAATATGTATTTTAGGAATTCACTACAAGGTCTTTTCCCCGGAGACGATTTGCTGCTGCGGGTCGCGATGGAGCTGAAACTGCCGGGATTGTAGGATGCGGATGATCCGCACGTTGCTCGGAGAAAACTCACCCATCACTTTTCTGATCCCCCATTGCTTCGCTACCTTTAAACAGAAGTCGGTCAGTTCACTTCCTAGCCCCCTTCCCTGCCAGAGATCCGCAACGAGAACCGCGTACTCAGCCGTGATGTGGTCAGGATCGGCATGCAATTGTCCAACACCAACGATTCTCTGCTCTCCTCCATCTTCCATCTCTGCCGCAATGGCGATCTCGTGTTTGCCATCGATGGAGCAAAGTTGCTTTGCCAAGTCAGTAGGGCTCTCTTTAATCTGACGCTCAAATCGGCTGTAGAGGCTCTTTGGGCTGCAGGCGCTGAAAAAGGCGCACAGTGTCCCCTGGTCTCCTGAACAGACCGCACGGAGGGTTACAGGGGCCCCATCTCGCATCCGGGCATGGAACACAAACTCATCCAAACGAACCGGTCGTCGTCCCTTTCCTACCCCACCACTTGTTGCTAGAGGCTCCCTACCCTTCTGTTCGGTTCCCATGAAGCCAGTATATTACTCGGAAGAAAGGGAATTCAAACCCTCAGGCCTTTACTCGACCTTGCTCAGCAACTTGGGCGGGCCTGCAAAGTCTGTGATGAGAGATTCAAGAGATGCGCCACGCCCAACAAGCGGGGAAATGCCACTGGTTCAGACAACTCTGTCACGATTCAATCCGTTTCTCTGCCCCCAGCAGACGTCTCCACGCCAAAGGGACAAGCGGATTTGCAAACTTGGCAAGAAATGCGACGCCACTTTCTTCTTTTGCTTAACGCATGGGTCTTTCGGCTCAGCAAGATGACAGTTGGCGCAGAAATCCAAAAGCTGGAGCCCGAACTCGTGCGAAGCTTACTGACCAGAATTAGTACTCCACCCCTACGCGTGCTTGAATTCCCCTGTCAAATGGATGTTTGACTGCTTCAATACGGCTCACCAGATCGGCGCGTTCGATCAACTGTTCAGGGGCGCCTCGACCGGTAAGGATCACCTCAGTACGAGCAGCTTTCTCCTGAAGTGAGCAGAGAACGTCTGCCAGCGATGCCAGATCAAGTTGAAGGACCACGTTTATCTCATCGAGAATGACCAGATTATACTTACTCGATGCAAGGACTCGGCGAGCTCGATCCAAGCCACGATTTACAATCTCTCGATCTTCGTCCGTGATGACGTTAGGATGGACAAAATGGCAAGGGCCAAACTGCTCCACCGTGAACTCGGGAATCCGTTCGAGGGTACGGATTTCCCCATAAGGGGAGAAATCCTCACCCCCTTTTAGGAACTGTATCATGTGGACTTTAAATCCTTGGCCGACGGCTCGGATCCCCGCGCCAATGGCAGCGGTCGTCTTGCCCTTTCCATCGCCGGTATAAACCTGGATCAGACCCAGATCACTCATACGTGACATCCGTTTTGACGTGTTCGACCTCGAGCGGTGTCAGATATTTTTTGAGCATCCGCACTGCCCGTTCCGGATCGACCCGGCCGTAGAGACCCCCCACGGTGGAGAGGACGTAGTTCGCATCCAGAAGGATATGGCCGTTCGGGCGAAGGACCGAGTACTCGTCCTGGCTGAAGAGAATTCCCTTGGCAATCAATCGGAGGTCCTCCAATTGGGCCTCGGTGCCCTCGCGCGCCTTCCCGTAGATGGTCCCTCCGACCATGAGGACGTTTGTGGATTGGGAGAAGAAGTTGACCCCGTACTGGAGGAAGTAAACGTCCGTTTCCCGAGCATATCCGACGTTGTTCTTGGTGGTGATCCGCATGACTTCGTTGGTCATGAACGCCCGGACCCAATTCTCCTCGCGCGTTTTTGGCAGTTTATGCGGGTTGTTGTGAATCCACTTGATGTAGCGACCTAGATCGATTTCCCACCCTCCTTCGTCCTTTTTCAAGAATTGGGCGAACGGATCGTCCTGGGTCAAGGGCACTTTGGAGAATCGCTTCGAGAAGAGGGCATTGAGGTCGGCCTGCATCTCCCCGCTCTGGTAGCGATCGATCTCAACCAGGTTCTCTGCATTGTACGCCATACCATATTTCCCCTCCACGCGGCGGTAGGCAAGCGGCATGTTCGGGGTCTTTAGAATCGTTCGCTTGTTCCGTTTCTCCGCTACCTTCCATGGGTAGATATACAGGGGGTTGTCCGGCACGTTGGCGTAGAAATCGGTGGTGGCTCCACCGACATCGAGGCAGACCAGCGGTCCGATTCCCTTTTCGTCCCCGTATCCACGCACGAGGAGGTTGACGCCGAGGAAGGCCGCACGGGGGGTGGGGATGAACGGGGCATCCATGTACTGCTCAGCGACGTCGAACCCCTTGCCGCGGATGACCACGGTTTGAAACAGATCACGGATCGTCTCGTTCACTGTTTCGATGGCGAACTGATTCACCTCGGGCATGATGTTGTCCACCACGCGGATATCGATCCCCTTCTCCTTGAAGATCGCCTCTATCTCGTCTGCGATATCCTGATTCCCGGCGTAAATAATGGGCACCCCATACTTGGTGTGCGTGACGTACTTTGCTGTATCGGCTAGAATTCTTGCGTTGTACAGTTGCGTCTTGGTCTCACCCCCCTCATCGGTTCCGCCAGCAATGAGGATAATCTCTGGTTCGTCACCTTCGTAGATCTTTCGTCCCAGCTCTTCTGTGAGCTTACCGTAATAACGACCGACGATCTTCGCCCCTGCAGTAAGAGCGGCGGTGTCAGCGGCAAACCCGCTCTCCGCATCGGTGAGTGAAACCGTGACCATCTTCAAGCCACCTTTTGCACTGGAGCAAGGGAGCTTGATGTCAAACTCGGCTAATTTCTCTTCTAACGGCTTCCAGCTACCGCTTTTTGCGATCTCTTCATCTAGACCAAGACCGTTGGCAAGGGAATGACGGATATCCTCAACGATCGTTGGAACGTAGCGCAGCTTCACTTTTTCGTCCTTAGTATTAAAGGTAAGCACCTTGGTGAAGGTACTGCCGAAGTCGACCGCGAGGACGTTTAGGTTATCTAGATTCTTAACACCCACTTTACGTCGGAACGCCTTTACTTGAGCGTCATTAACCTGTTCCTCCACTTCGGTGATGGTGGATTCTTCGTCGCCGAAGGAAACATCAGGATAGAAATACCACGGGTATTTTTCGCGGACGCGATCGACCCGCTCGAATTCGTCTTTCACGGATTTTCCATCGAACGACTTAATCTTACACATCCCCTGGGTATTATCAGTTTTACACCGTCCGCTCATCTCGTATCGCTTGTCGATTACCGTGACCTGCGGGGCTTGGAACAGTCCGGTCTGTAGTGCCAGATCCAGGGTGTCCGGGCTGACCATTTCACACCTTTCCGTGGGGTAGTTGGCCTCGTCGACAAGGTCGAGCAGCATCGTCTCGTAGTTCATTTCCTGAGCTTCTTCGTTCTCGCGTTTTCTCGCCTCGTCCGGGGAAACGGAGAAGTTGGCAACGTTCTCCAGAGTCACCTTGCCGCGGTAGCCGCCGAGCAGCGCAAGGTGAAGGATGTTGTACATTGCCCCCTGCTTCAGCTCCTCCTTGCGGGCGATTACCCTGGGATCGCTCCAGATGTCCGGTTGTGGCCCGCGCAGGAACTCCTCGAACATCTGCTTGGTGATCTCGCAGCTTTCTACGATATCCGCGGTCTTTGCCTCGTGATGGGCCTCAGAGATGCTGACGACGTGTACGATGTCAGGCTCCATGAACATCTGCCAGTACGTGGTCAATGAGAGGTGCCCTTGCGCCTTATCCAGGTTGGGTGGAAAGCTGGACAGCCCCCCGCGGGTCTCGCGAATGATATCGTAGTCGAAGTGCCGTGTCAGCGGCTCGATGAGCTCGTAGGCCGCACGCATTTTTGCCAGATCGTAGAGTGGGTAGATTTCGGGGGGAAGGTCGAACATCAGCTGCATGATGTAGGTCTTGATTCCCATCTTTAGCGCGACGACTCCGCACAGGACGTGGTCGGTGACGTACATGTCGTCGCTGCAGTTTCTGAGCTGCCATTGGTGGGGATCGTTGATCTCCAAGGGTTTCCCGATCGAGGCCCACCATTTCATCACATTGAAGTGCTCCACGAACCCGTCCCAGATCGAGAGCGGCCCCCGCCCGTCTAACTGATTGTAGTAGAAGATGGGAACGGCAGGAAAGGCCATATTTAAGGTTCCTTCAAAGATCTTCGCTGCCTCCGTCAGTTCATCCGTTCCAGAATAAATCCGAGAAAGCGGGTAGTTACCGCATTTTGTCGCCTCTTTCAGTGCCAGGAGATCTTCTTTGCACGTGATTGGGGCGCCACCTTGTCCGCGCGGGTGCTCCTCAGGATTTTCATCTCCTCGTACGAACTTCGCGAGAAACGCTTGAGACGGTTGATCCGGCGCCAGGGAAACAATTTCGAGACACTCGGCGTCGCTCAGCTCGCGAACACCCTCAATCGTCGGCTCCAGCGATTCGGCCGCGATACCGATGTGAGCGCGAATGATAGGGCGATTCTCCCGCTCGCGAACTTGTCGGATCCGCTCGAGAAGGTCATCCGACCAACTCAGTTTTTCTTTTTTCTGACCGGGAATTCTCTTAGCAAACTCCTCGAGTTCCTCCATCGTCACGTAATCGTCGACGATGATCTCGAAGAAATTTTCGAACCCCTCGTTGCCTTTGTATCGCTCCGCGACAGCCAGAAGGTCGAAGTGACGATCTTCCTCCGGTGAGAAGCGATCTGGCTCAATGGCTTTTCCGGTCATTGCCCGGACCAAGTTCGCAGCAGGGCGCGTTCCACCAAAGGCGAAGCGAATCCCACTCGCCTTTGGCTCCAGCCCTCTCTGGCAGGCTTTCTCTATCAGTTCAGCGATGATCTCATCGACGTGCAGATCGCCCAAGCGATACGAAATGGCCACCACCTCTGGATTCGATTCCTGCACCTTGTTCAGCAGTTCGTCGATCGTCACGGCCGGACCGAGCTTGACAGCGACGTAGCTTACGCCGAGATCCTCCAGCCATTCTGCAAACTTTTCCGTCCCCAACGTGTGCACGCACGGGTCCATCGATCCTGCCAGAACCCGTCGCTTCTTGTTCGTTTGCTTACTCAAAGCGTCTTTCCTCCTAAAGGCAGTTTATTGTAATATCAGACCTTCTAAAACGTGGATATTGTACCGCTGCGGGGCGCGGGTACCCACGATATCCCGACCTGCCAGCTGTCCGTTGATGAGGTATTCCTTCCCGACCCATCGGCTTGTGCGGGTGATCACTTCATCGATCGTTGGGGTTGCAACTCCCAGGACTGAGGCGATCCCCTTTGTCACCACCAGACCGAAGGGAAGATCTTCCGTGAGATATCGCGCGTGAACGTCGACCCGATACCTCCTGTTAATTCGCCTCACCGGAACGGTCAATCCCTGATACCCGCGGTTGGTCTGAAACATCCTGGCTAACGTTGAGGTATCTTTGATATCGTTGCCGTAGGCTTCACGCAACCACTGGGAGAGATGGACCACCTTGGGCATCGTGAACCCTGGCCGATTTGCTTCGATGGCCTCCCTTATGGCCAGTACCTCATCGCTCATGCGGGAGAGGACAGCCGCAGACTCCTCATCTACGCTCGCATAGAATGGGGGTATCTCCGCCTCGGACGGAAAGACTTCCTCGCGGCGGTCGGCGAAGCAAGCATACATGATTCCGGGATGAATCAGTTGCCCGGTGTTTGCCAAGCTGAGCTCCAGCATGGACTGATAGGGAATCACGGTCACGTTCAAGAGATTGGAGAACGTTCGGGCCATCTCCGCGGCTCTCTCCGTCGGCAGACACGCCGCACCCACGTGCCGCTTGGTTCCGTATATCGTGACCGAATGCCCGAATTCATTGACGCGACAAGCCCACGGAAGCGTTTGAAACCCGACAATACAGCAACCAACACGGTCGCCGTTTCCTAGGATCTCACAGGCCTGGTACTCAAAACCGCTCCGTGCCGGGATCGCAGCGACGACGTGTTCCTCTGTTAGATAGGGTGAGAGCTTCGATAGTACAGCATAGTGAGCGAAGGCTGGGACGACCATGACTATGAGGGCCGACCTGGCGCTTTCCACAGGATCTCCGGTAGCGTGAATCCGGTCGGTTGGTACGTGATGAACCGTACTCCCTATCCGTACTTCAAACGCAAACCCGGATGAAAGCGCGTCCAAAAACTGGTTTAGCTCCGATGCAAGGGGGAGATACACACGGACCTGACGCGTGGTCTTTTGCAGCAGCGAAATACCGACCAAAGCGTGTGCCGCGTTGCCTCCTCCACATACAGTGATCTGATCCGGAAAACATAGGCGTCGATCTGCCACAGTCAACTCCTGGTTGAAATGTATGACGCGCCACAGATTACTTGATGAGATCTGGAACTAAGACAGAGCACTAAATGTATACCTGCTAAGGCTTCTCCTCCGAAAGTGAGGGTCCAAGAATCATTATCTATTGCGCTTTGGGGTGCTGTCGCGATAACAAGAAGAGACACCTGGTTCGACAGGAAGTAAAATAAAATATCTTTGCCGGCTGTCGCATCTTTCACTCTGGTCAAACGTGAACGTTGGCTAACACGCAAGTGTAGCCGAGAAGGCAGGGCGGGTGTCGAATGGGTCAATTGGCATCTCGCGTTCAAATGGAAGTTCATTGTTCCCGCGCAGAGCTGGGTCAAGTTCCACCATTGAAGTAGTGTTCCTTTTTCTAGTTGATACGTTGTACATGAAGTTTCCTGCATCTTCCCCCGCCTTTTTGGTATTATTGGTAATACCAAATCTTATCTTCTACACTCTCGCTTGTCAAGGTGTCACCTTTGACTTCCGATTTCGCTCACACCTGCTTTCGCTACTTCTTCGGGAAGATAAAGAGGTGGCGTAACTACAGCGTTATGAGCTTTCTGCTTTCGGACCAGGAACATCTGTATCGCGTCCGTTAGTGGTGTATTGTGATCGCGTCATCCTCGGGCCGCTAATCAAGCAGCGATCTGCTCGACCAACATGGATTCCTCCTCCTGTTCCTCGGTAGCTTCGGTTTCCACTTGCGCTTGTTTCAACGATTCCAACGACATGTACCGACGACTTACCATCCATTCATCGTTTTGTTCGACCAGGAGCGCCCCAACCAAGCGAATAACGGTGCTCCGGTTAGGAAAGATGCCGAACACATTGGTACATCGTCGGATCTCCCGATTGAGTTGTTCCAGCGGATTGTTGGACCAAACCTGTCGCCACACCGCCTTGGGGAATGCGGTGAATGCCAAGATACCCTCAGCACCATCGGCCAACAGCTCCGCTGCTTCGGGAAACCGTCCTTCCAACTGCTTAACCACGCGGCCGTGTCGGGGCTACACTTCCTGTGCACTCGGTAGGGCAAAGATTTACCGCACCAAAGTTGCCACTAGAGCCGCTGCATTCTTCGGTATCTTGGTGAGTAGATTGCGCATGAAATGGGCTCGACAGCGCTGCCCACAACTGCCGGGCAACACCTCAGCAATGGCTGCCTTGAGACCGCTGTGAGCGTCGGAGATGACCAACGTAACGCCGCTTAGACCTCGCTCCACCAAGCCACGGAGAAACGCTGTCTACCCAGCTCCATCCTCATCGGTGAACACATCAAATCCAAGTACTTCTCTCTTTCCATCCCCATTGACTCCAATTGCAATCACTGTGACCACATTAACCACCCGACCCCTGTCTCGACAACGTTGGGTGATCGCATCGAGCCAGATGAAGCTGTAGGGGCCTTCGTCCAAACGCCGGTTGCGGAATAGCTTCACGGTTGAGTCCAGTTCTTTGGCCAGCTTCGACACTGTCTTCTGCTCATCCCGTTAGGGCCGAGCGCTCGTTCCGGCCGATGGCGGGGATTGAGAAACCATTCTGGGTAGTAGCTACCCTTGCGAAGTCGTGGAATGGCTAGGTCGATTGTGCCCGCGCGGGTATCCTAGCGTCGGTCCCAGTAGTCGTTGAGGTGGTCGACCCGATCCTTGCTTGACTGACGATATGGTGCGCTACAGATGATGTCCGCTTCCGCTCCCATCAGCATCTCAACCACTCTTTTGACGATCTCGCGTAGCAAGTCCTTGTCCGCATTCTCAACCTGCTGCCGCACCCATACCAACCTGCGTACCCTGTCTTTGACGGTCGCTTCATCCTCGGTGCCGATTTACATCGACTTGTTTTAGTGATTCTCGAAGATGGCAGCGATGGTGTCTTTTCTCAAGCATCTGACTTATCAGCTGCCCGATACACGAACTCTAACGAGAATTCCTTGTTTTATAATTATTGAATTTCCAATAGTGGAAAGGCAGACTATCTTGATATCTTTGAGTGCCTCCAAGACCCATACTTGCGCCTTGTTCTTCACTGCTCCGGTCTCGGTCCACCCTGTATGCACATCCGTTACATCCACGGTTTGGATGAAGTCTCCTCTTGGGTCCCCTCCCTCGTTGGAGACCAGGTCCACTTCCATAAATCCGGGACGCTGTTATTCCCATGCGCTGTAGGTACGAATCGAAATCTGATGCTTCAACAACGTCCCTAGTTTGATGTATGAGCTTGCTCATCGGATACTGAGCTAGGAGACCAAAACTATTGTAGTCTCACGTCTCCTTTCTAGTACATTATTAGGTCGGGCAACGATCCTGTTTCGAGTACTCTTTTCAAGGCAATGCAGGCGGTTGACAGGATAGATAGGTGTCGCTATAATGGTAATATTGGTTATATAGGTATTCCGGAACGTTGGGAGGCAGAGATAGTGGTTTTCCAGAGGGCAAAATCTGGTAGTGCAAAAAAAAGTACTCTCGTAGCCGAGCAAATCCTGTTAGCTATTGCTAAAGGGGAATACGCTCCCGGAGACAGGCTCCCGTCGGAAAGGAAACTTGCCGAAGAAATGGAAGTAAGCAGAATACCGGTGCGTGAGGCCCTTAGTGCGCTGCAAATCACGGGAGTCGTGGAGAGTGTGACCGGTGATGGCACATATGTCCGAAGCACAGGCGGGCTGCCCGGAGTTAAACCTGCTGCCTTGATGATTCTTGAGAAGGACGAAAGCCCTTTTGAGGCACTTCGGGCAAGAAAAACGCTCGAAAGTGGCATTGTCGTTTGCCTTATCGACATTGCAAGAACACAGCCTTCTCAAAAGCTTGAGCAAGCGTTGGAGCACATGGAGAAGGCGGTGGAAGAGAAGAGCCTTGACAGCTACTTCGCGGCGAATCGAGATTTTCATCTGACCCTTGCCCGGATAACGCAGAACTCCATTATAGAGCGTTCTGCAGAGTATCTCTTAAGCATAATGGACCAACCCCTGTGGGTAGAAGCGGTACAGAAGCACTTCCTGTCCTTCGAACACGTAAAAGAATATGCACGTAGACATCGAAGAATTTATGAGGCAATTCGTGCAGAGGATAAGACTAGAGCTCTCATAGGGGTACGAGATCACTATGATCGAACAGCAGAAGAGGTTAAAGAGTGTCTTTAGTTATGCTCATTCGTCCCGTTCTTTATCCCTAGTTATAGTTCTGACGAGCTGGATTCATATCATGGAAAATAGCCTTGTACAAATGGGAGAAATTATTGACCAGCTTATTACACTAGATATCTCTATGCGAGGAGTTATTCGTAGATTGTACTCATATGCACGGAATGTGGCAGGGATGCCTCTGACATTGGCTGCTGCGCAAGCTTTGGACAAAGCAGTTGCACAAGGTGATGTAGTTTTCATTGCTACTGGCTGGCTTGACAGACCTCACATTTCCTTGAACATCGCAGAAACTGACGGTCCACCAGGGGCTGTTGTCTTGGCACGAACTCTTCACCGAGCCTTCAATGCAGTCCCGTGCTTCCTAGTTGAAGAAAGCTTGTTGGCTGCAATGAACGCCATAGCTCAAGCAGCTGGGTTCAAGGTACTGCCTCCTGAAGCAGCCGTGAAAGCAGTTGACTCTGCTGCTCCAATACATGCTGCTTCGGTTATCAGCTTTCCTACAGATCTTGAAGATGCAGCCCAAGTATCCAGAGACTTAATCCAAGTTTTTCAACCCGCAGTGGTAATAGCAATTGAAAAAGGAGGGATGAACAGCCAGGGCTACATCTACACCAGTCGGGCAGCGGATTCGACCGAGCATTTGGCGAAGATAGATCTACTAGTGAAAGAGGCGATGAAATCTGAAGTTATCACAATCGGAATTGGCGATGCTGGTAACGAGATAGGGATGGGCCTAATCCGTGAGGGGATCGCAAAGTCAATCCCATTTGGAGAACTCATTGCTCCCGCGACTGAAACTGATTACCTCGTTACGGCTACAGTATCAAATTGGGGGGCATATGGAGTAGCTGCTTGTTTAGCCATAATCTTAAGGCAACAGGAGATATTTCATAGTGATGGACTTGAGAATAGAATCTTGCGTTGCTGCGCTGATGTTGGCTTGATTGATGGTATGACCGGTCTGGTAGAGGACGGGGCGGATGGGCTCCCGGCGAAAACACACATGGCTGTTGTGACATTACTTTCAACGCTGGTGAGAGAAGGAATTCGGAAACTTGGAGACGTAGATCGAAAATAAATGATTACACGATGATCAATGCCTGTTCACAAGCTTCGCCGCACAAGTATGCTATGTACTAGCCAACACTCTGTCTCGTTAAGTGACATGGTGGTAATAGTCTAACAATTCAATCAGCAAAAGGAGGTGATAAGGGCATAGCAAGTCCATGAAAGAGCTCAAGGACACTCAACAAAGGAGGAGACGATGAACAGAATGACCCGGAAATTCGGGTTGTGCAGGAGCTGGATAGTTCTCACGGTGACATTACTTGTGCTATCTGTAATGGCAGTGGAAGGATTCGCCGACGAGTTCTTCACGATCCACATGGCCGTAGGCACTGGTGGATATGCTGTGAAGCTAGCCGAAGTTATACAAGAGGAGCTGGCAAAGATAGGGATTGAGGTTCGGACCGAAAGTGTCGAATGGACCACTATTCTTGCAAGAATGAGACGGGCTGCTGCAGAGGGCCTGGAGAGTTTCGATGCTGGCGGATATGACATGTACTCCTTGACTCTCTCTGGGGGTGCTTTTGAACCCAGTGGATTGGCAAGGTACGTTCACACTGCCTCCCGGGGCTCTTTCAACGTTTGGAACTACTACAATCCGTTGCTGGACGAGCAACTGGATCTCGGGGTTTCCAAAGCAACTATTGAAGAAAGGCAACCCTACTATTTTGAGGCTGGCAGGATACTTTGGGAACAGCAGCCGCTAATTGTTCTTGATTATCCTGCTTATGTTTACATTTTCAAAAAGGGCTGGGAAGGCTTTGAGCCATACAGAGTGAATCAACCACTAGGCAGTGCCAGTTTTTGGCAAATGACGTTTGAGGGAAACCCCGCTTCGAGGATGATTGCGGCGATCTCAATGGACATACGAAGTCCCAATCCCTTGTTCGACTGGACAGGCGCAGGGAAAGAAACGGTTGGGGGGCTGGTTTTTGACAGCCTTGTAGAATTGGACGCAGAGCTAAGACCGTTGAAACCTGCTCTTGCTGAATCATGGGAGATTTCCAACGACGGCAAAATGTTTACGTTCCATCTGAGAGATGACGTATACTGGCATGACGGAGTGAAATTTACTTCGCGCGATGTCAAGTTCACCTTTGAAGCACGGATGGATCCTTCTACTGGAGCTGAGCATCACTCTAAATTTGCTGTAGTTGATTCTATTGCAACCCCTGACGACTACACCGTAGTTGTTCATCTCAAAGATCTGTACGCCCCTTTCCTATTTGATGTCGGAACCACAGCGATAGTACCAGCACATATATTCGAAGGAATTGCTCATGCGGAACTTGCCGATTCCCCTTATACAACCGGAGATAAGATGATCCCTGGAACCGGGCCGATGCAGATCATTGAATGGAAAAAAGGAGAGCGTATCACTCTCAATGCTAATCCAAATTATTTCGGTGGCAAGCCTACAGTTGAGGAGATCATCTGGACAATAATACCCACTGCGGCGACAGCCCTAGCTGCCTTGGAGGCTGGGGAAGTGGATTGTCTGAGCCGTGCATACAACTACACTGTTGATGTACCTCGATTAAGAGATGATCCTAGATTCACTGTGGAAACCTACAATTCACTAGTTACACGGGTGCTTGGAATAAACAATGCTCATCCTATACTATCGAACAAGTGGGTACGGCAGGCAATAAGCCATGCAATTCCAAGACAAATACTCTGCGAGGTGGCACAATACGGGCTTGGAACGCCTGGGAGTCAGTTCCTCGGACCATGGTCCTGGGGGCATAATCCGGAGCTCCCTGATATTCAATACGATATAGAGAAAGCAATGGAGTATATGGAAAAAGCAGGCTATAAGAAGTAGGGAGTTATAGAAAAGTTGGAGAGCCACGTCCTCGCTGTTATGTAGTGGGATGTGGCTCTCCTGATCAAACCTTGTTGGAATATTGTGTCTATGGTTGTTTTTCTCATTCAGCGGTTCGCACAAGCCTTAGTAACTGTTTTTGTTGCATCTATAATTATTTTCACCCTACTACGTGTTGTGCCAGGGAGTCCTATAGACTTCTATGTGTCCATCAATCCCTTTGCTACAGAAGAGTTTATTGATGCGATGGAAAAACGGATGGGGCTAGATAAACCGCTATTGGTTCAATATCTGATTTGGCTGAGACAGCTAACAAAAGGAGATCTTGGCACTTCCTTAAGTAAGCCTGGGCAGCCTGTCCTTGGCTTACTTAAGAGCAGGATAGTCAATTCCTTAACCTTGTCGCTTTTCTCGAATGGCGTTTCCTTCCTTCTTGGTGTTCCACTAGGGGTTGTTGTTGCTTTGAAAAGGAAAAGTAGGATTGATACTCTAGCGCGGTTAGGTTCGTTATTGGCCTATTCCACGCCTTCTTTCTATTTGGGGCTACTGTTAATCTACTTTTTTTCGGTCCACTTAGGGATCTTGCCGTCCAGCGGCATGCGCTCAATAGTCCCTGTTCAAGGGAATTTTATAGCAAGAGCCCTCGACGTAATAAGGCACATGATTTTACCGGCATTCACTTTGGGCGCCATAGGAGCAGCTTTTACAACGCGACTAACTAGATCTAGCATGCTAGAGATAATCAATGAAGACTACATTAGAACAGCTAGATCTAAGGGTATCACTGAGACCAAGGTAGTCTGGAAGCACATGCTCAGGAATGCTTTGCGTCCGGTGATTACCGTTATAGGTTTGCAGATAGGTTTCCTGTTTGGCAGTGCTGCTGTTACTGAGACAGTTTTCGCATGGCCAGGTATGGGAAGAGAACTTGTTATGGCAGCGTATCAAAGAGACTATCCTGTACTGATTGCAATCACGATAATCGTTTCGTCGCTATTTATAATTCTGAACCTACTCGTTGACATAACCTACACAATCCTTGATCCTAGAGTGCGCTATTAGTGCCTCCTATAGGGAGTTAGGTGTGGTATAGGAAAAGACAGTGAGGGCCATGTCTAGATTAACTAATTTCTGGGAAGCATTTCGTCGGGAGAGAATTGCAGTAGTCGGCCTCAGTCTGATTCTACTAGTCCTATTGATGGGGCTTAGTGCTCCATTGATTAACCCCTATCAGCCTTCCGCAATGAATCTTTTTGAAGCATACTTGCCTCCTAGCGCTAGACATTGGTTCGGAACTGACGGAGTGGGCCGGGACTTGCTCAGTCGTGCGATGTGGGGGGCTAGAACATCACTTACTGTTGCCACTATTGGGATGATTGTGAGCACAACTATAGGTGTGGCTCTGGGAGCAATTTCAGGCTACTTCCGAAGGCTTGACATGTTGATTATGAGGTTTACGGATATCGTACTCACTTTCCCTTCGTTCTTCCTGTTAATCGTCGTTTCAGCACTTCTTGAGGTGAAAGATTTATTCAGCATTGCATTCATCATAGGGTGCATAGGATGGACAGGAATGGCACGATTAGTACGGGCTGAGTTTCTTTCTATTAGGGAACTGGATTACGTTGAGGCAGCCAAAGCAATAGGAACGCCAACTGTTCGTATCATAGTGTTGCACATGTTGCCAAACTGCGTCGCTCCAATCTTGGTTAGCGCAACCCTCGGGTTAGCACGATATATCTTGTATGAGGCAGCGATCTCATTTATTGGCTTGGGAGACCCGACAGCAATATCATGGGGAACAATTATGGGCCGTGGGCAGGAAGTCTTGCGGACGGCTTGGTGGATAACTGTCTTTCCAGGGTTATTCATATTCATAACGGTATTGGCATTCAACCTCTGCGGAGATGGGCTCAGAGATGCATTCGATCCGCGAATATATCGACAAAAACGATGATATTGGAAGAGACAAAGGAGGTAAGTATGGCATCAGAAAATAAATTCCAAGTCATTGAGGCTAAGGGTTCTTTTTACGATCTAGGTTATTCACATGGTGCCGCATGCAAGGAGCTAATTGAGAAAACTTCCGCCTCTCTAGACAGAACTACCAGATTTTCTTCACAGAGCGAAAGGGAACAAGTTGTTGATAATTGTCTAACGTATGCCGAAGCCTTTTCCCCAGAATTACTAGAGGAAGTACGCGGGATTGCTGATGGGTCCGGCATCGATTTCGAAAGGATATTCCGCCTAAACTGCTATAGCGAGTTGTGGTACGCTTCAAGCATGCAAACAACGAAAGAGGAATCTGCCGCCGGATGCACAACATTTGGACTTGCTCCCTCGGCAACAAAGGACCAGCAGACTTACCTTGCCTGGAACTGTGATTTCTACAATTGGTGGGAAGACACGGTTGTCTTCTTAAAAATCACCCCTCCTGGAGTGGCACCGCTCCTTATGTTTACTTATGCCGGACTAGTCGGAGCGAATGCTGGTATAAATGGCAACTTTGCTCTAGTTGTCAACGGCATAGGATCAAAGGGCAGGATATACGGAGTTCCTTACTCGTTTATCTGCCGAAAAGCCATGCAACAACGAACAATTGGGGATGCGGTTGAAGCTATCCTCAGAGCGGAAAAGTCAGTGGGAAGTTCGAAGAATTTCATGCTAGCAAATGCTCATGGAGATTTATATTCCATTGAAACATCACCCGATGACTACGAAGTCATTTTTCCAGTGGACGGTTACATTGGACATACAAATCACTACGTTACGTTAAAAATGAGATTAAGGGAAGAAGGACAAGCAAGCACGAAAGGGCGCTCTCAATCAATCATGAGGTGGAGCCGGATAAATAGTTTGATAAGAGAAAGCCTTGGTGAGATAGATATCAAGAGGATCAAGAGCTTTACGCAAGACCATTACAATTTCCCTGCATCAATTTGCAGACACATAGATTCGGAGGGTCTTGCTTCGTCAGGATTGTATCTTAGTGCCCCGCCCCCACATTCAAAGACTATTGCATCCGTGATTTTTGATGTAACTGCGTCTCGCGCGTTTCTTACAAGAGGGAACCCTTGCGAGAACAGCGCAGAAGAATATATGGTCATGTAGAGTTTGTGGGGGAAGTTTCGAGATTAAGCGACGATTTGCTGACCATTTTTAACCCGACTTTGGTAACGCCAGATCTGGGATGGTGTCGAAAAGGGCGAAAGAGAGATCGGAGAGGCCGCGTGGCACTACGATGGTCGGTAGTCGGGACACATAGCCGAGCCGCTCGGCCGGGCGGGGCGGTACGATCGCAAGCGCTTGGAACGCTGGCATGCTAGCAGCCGGGATCTCTTCGCGCACCCGGCAGCGTCGACCATTTCCATCATCGAGCATAACGGCGCGCACCAGCGACAACTCTTCCACCAGCTCGACAAATGATCCGGCGAAGGAGTGCTCCGCCAAGCGCTTCTTGAGTGGACGCAACGGTCAGAAATTGACCCATCCAACGGTTAGAAATTGACCCACCTCG